>NZ_JBWKZU010000070.1:0-22448 GCF_059424825.1 Acidovorax sp. GW101-11A03
CGTTTGCGCCGCACATCAGCCTGGCCCAGTCGCTGCGCGATGCCGCCCGCCTGCACCGCTGCGACTGGAAAGCGGTGCAGCAGCGCCTGGCGCAGCTGCGTGTGCCCGAAGACCTGTTGGCGCGCAAGCCCGACCAGGTGTCGGGCGGCGAGCTGCAGCGCATTGCGCTGGCGCGGGTGCTGGTGGCGCAACCGGCGCTGCTGTTCGCCGACGAGCCCACCTCGCGCCTGGACCCGATCACGCAGCAGGAGGCCATCCAGGTGCTGATGGGCGCCGTGCAGGAAACGGGTGCCGCGCTGATGCTGGTGACCCACGACCCCCACCTGGCCGCCGCCGTGGGTACGCGCACGCTGGACTTTGCACAGGGCCACACGCTCGCCAGCACGGCATGAACCCAGGCATCACTCCACGCATGGGGCCGGGCAGGAGTCTACCCAGGCGCTCGCCCCAAAGCGCCCTTCTCCTACCCTGCCCGGGGCGCTTTTCCGCTAAGGTGGCGGGATGCATCTGAAACGACTCCACACCTTCAGCGGCGGGCGCCCCGCCTTCGGCAAGGCCCTGGCGGCCGCCACCCTTGCAACCCTGCTGGCGGCCTGCAGCAGCCAGCCCCAGGGAGCCCCCATGACACAGCCCCCGCCGCCTTCTTCCCCCACATCCTCCCCCTCTTCAGCTGCCCACACGCTGCAGGCTTACGACTGGGACCTGGTCTCCGCCCACGATGCCCGAGGCCAGGCAGCGCCCGGCTGGCTGCTGGCGGGCAAGCGCCCGCTGCGCCTGCACTTCGAGGACCAGCGGCTGTCGGTGCAGAACCTGTGCAACGTGATGGGCGCGGGCTACACCCTGAGCGGCCCAAGCCTGCAGGTGGGCCAGCCGGTGTCCACCAAACGCGCCTGCGCCGAGCGCGACCTGATGGATCTGGAGCAGCGTGTGGCCACCCTGCTGCCCCAGGCCCGGCGTTTTGAATTGAGGGGCACCACCGCCACCGGCGCGCCACAGCTGGCAGTGTGGTTTGCCGACGGCAGCCGCTGGGAGCTGGCGGGTTCACCCACACCCGCCACGCGTTTTGGATCGGCGGGCGAACGGATGTTTCTGGAAGTGGCCCCCGAGCGCGTGGCCTGCAACCACCCGCTGATGCCCCAGGCCCAGTGCCTGCGCGTGCGCGATGTGCGCTATGCCGACAACGGCGTGCGGCAGGGGGTGGGCGAGTGGCGCATCTTCCAGGGTGAAATCGAGGGTTACCGCCACGAACCAGGCCTGCGCAACGTGCTGCGGGTGCAGCGCTACTCGCTGGCACGCAACGGCCAGCTGCCCGCCGATGCGCCCAGCCATGCCTATCTGCTGGACCTGGTGGTAGAGACCGAACGCGTGCGCTGAAGCCCGAACCTCAAGCAAAAAGTGCCGTTACCGCGCGACCATCAAGCGCAAACAGCTATCAAAACAGTAGCATCAATGCGGTGCCGACTCTGACACCGCAGCGCGCAAAAAGCGCTGCTCGAACACGCTGACAGGCAGCGGCTGGCTGAGCAGGTAGCCCTGGATCTCGTCGCAGCCCAACTGCGCCAGCCGCCGGCGCTGGTCTTCGGTTTCCACCCCCTCGGCCACCACCTTCAGGCGCAACGCATGCCCCAGGTTGACGATGGTGGACACCAGCGACAGCCCCTGGGGTCCGGAGGCCATGTTCATTGTGAACGAGCGGTCGATCTTGAGCGTGTCCACCGGCAGCCGGGCCAGGTAGCTCAGCGATGAGAACCCGGTGCCGAAGTCGTCGATGGCGATGGTGATGCCCATCTCGCGCAGCGCGTGCAGGCTCTGGGTGCTGCGCTCCACATCGTCCATCACCATGCTTTCGGTGATCTCCAGCTCCAGCCCGCGGGCGGCGGCGGTGTCGTGCGCCACGGCATTGCGCACTTCGTCAATGAAGCCCCGGTGGCGCAGCTGCAGGATCGACACGTTAACGGCCACACGCAGCGGCGCCAGCCCTGCCTGGCGCCAGCGCAGGTTGTCGGCCAGCGCCTGCCGCAGCGCCCAGCGGCCCACGTCGTAGATCAGGCCGGTTTCTTCGAGGATGGGGATGAACTGGCCCGGCGGCACCAGGCCCTGGCGCGGGTCGTTCCAGCGGATCAGCGCTTCGGCGCCCGCCAGGGCGCCACTGGCCAGGTGCTGCTTGGGCTGGTAGTGCAGCACAAACTGGCCCAGCTCGAGCGCCTCGCGCAGCCGCCCCTCCAGGCTCAGCGTCTCGGCCACGCGGGTGTTCATCTCCGAGGTATAGAACAGCAGGCTGTCGGCCGACGCCTTGGCCTTGTTGGTGGCGGCTTCGGCGTTGCGCAGCAGGGTTTCTGCGTCACCGCCGTCCAGGGGGTACATGGCCACCCCGGCCTTGGCCGCCATGCGCAGCTCGGTGCCGCCCAGGGCAAACGGGGCATCGAAGCAGGCGCGCATGAGGTGGTCCACTGCCAGCGCCACGGCGCCTGCGTCGCGCGCCTCGGTCACGGCAATGCCAAAGCTGTTGATGCCGATGCGGGCCACGTCAAAGTGGTCACCTGCGGCCCGCTGCAGCCGCCGCGCCACCTGGGTGAGCAGCTCGTCCCCGCCCCGGCGGCCCAGCGTGTCGTTGACGTTGCGAAACCGGCTGATGTCCATCAGCGCCACCCCCAGCATCGCCCTGCCCCCTTCGCGCGGGCGCAGGTGCTGGCTGCTGCGCTCCAGAAACAGGGTGCGGTTGGGCAAGCCCGTGGTCTCGTCGTAATAGGCCAGGTAGCTCAGCCGGTCTTCCTTGTCCAGGTGGTCCAGCGCAAACCCGATGTCGCTGGCCAGCTCGGTGAGCAGCTTCATCTCGGCTGCGTCGAAGAAGCCCACCTCGTCCGCCAGCAAGGCCACCACAGCCACCACATCCCCGGCCACCAGGATGGGCAGCACCGCAATGCTGGCCACTCCACGCGCCTGCAGTTGCTCGCGCAGCATCACGCGCGGGTCGCCGGTGATGTCGTCGCACAGCACCGGCCGCCCCGACCGCACGACGGCCGAGGCCAGGCTTTCGCCGGGCGTGGGTACATCGAACAGCCCCAGACGGTCGTGGATGTTCTGCACAAAGTCAGCCTCCGCGCCCGACACCCCCACGGGCACCACCCGCCGTTCTGCGCGGTCCACCCGGCCGATCCAGGCAATGCGGAAGTGGCCGTGGTCCACCGCAATGCGGCAGGCCTCGCGGAACAGCTCGTCGCGCTGGCGCACGCGCACGATGAGGGTGTTGATGCCGCTGAGCATGGCGTACACGCGGTTCAGGCGCTTGATCTTGCGCTCGGCCTCGCGCCGCTCGGTGATGTCTTCGCCCAGGCTGGCCACACCCGTCACCTGCCCGCCCACTGAGCGCAGCACGGTGTTATTCCAGTGCACCAGGCGTCGCTCGCCCGACCGGGTGAGGATTTCGTTGTCGTAGTGCCAGGCCGAGGGCCGGTCGGCCAGCAGGTCGGCAAACACATCGCGCACATGGGCGGTCTCGGGTGGCACAAACAGCTCGAACCAGTTGCGGCCGAACACCTCTTCGCGCTCCCATCCGGTCAGGCGCAGCAGGTAGTCATTGCAATAAGTGATCTGGCCTTCGCAATCGAGCATCAGCGAGATCATCTCGACCTTGTCGAGCATGGTGTTGAAGCGCCGGTCGCTTTCGTGCAGCTCTTCTTCGGCGCGTTTTTCCTTGGTCACGTCCTGGATGGTGTTGAACCAGCGGTCCACCTCGCCCCGGCCGGTCTCGTCTTCCAGCGGCTCCATCACCTGGCGCAGGTACTGCAGCCCCCCCGCCGGGTTCAGCACGCGGTAGGTGAAGTCCACCCGGACCTTCTCGCGCGCCGCCTGCAGCGCGTGGTGGCGGAAAGTGCCCCGGTCATGGGGGTGCACCAGTTCCAGCCATTCACGGACAGAGCGGGGAACGGCATCCGCAGGCAAGCCCAGGATGTCGGGCAAGGTGTCCTGCCAGCTTTCGAACGACCCATCACGCCCGCTGATCACATGGGTGATCTTGGCCAGGGCCTGCGCCCGGCGCAGGCTGACCTTGCTGGCGCGCAGTTCGTCCATGGCGCGCTGGCGCTCGAACACCTCCACCTGCAGCTGTTCGGCGTGTTTCTGCACCTCCATGTAGAGGCTGCCGTTTTCGTAGATGCGCCCCACCTGGGCGCCCAGGATGGCCAGGACCTTTTCGTCGTCGGCACTGAACTCTTCGGCCCCCTCCTTGTTGGCCAGGCAGATCCAGCCGTAGGAAAACGACAGCGAGGTGACGGGCGCGATCAGCCCGGTGTGCAGCGGCGGGTAGCCTGCGGGCAGGCCGATCACGCTGGGGTTGCCACCGGGGTTGGTCACGCGCTCGGAGCGGCGGTCGGCCCGCAACTGCCCCAGCAGGCCGTGGGAGACCACGGGCAGGTCCAGCGGCCGGTCCTGCGGCCCTGTGCGTGCGGGATCGATGCCGCTGGTGCAGGTGATGGCGCTGCCGCTGTGTTTGCGCACGACGCACAACACGGCGTACTGCGCCCCCACCAGCTCGCGCGCACCCCGGCACACATTGGCCAGCAGCACCTGCGGGTCGCGTTCGGAGGCGAGCTGCAGGTTCAGGTCGGTCAGCGCCGCCAGGCGCCGGTTCATGGCCTCCAGCTCAGCCACGTTGCCCGTGAGCTTGTCGGTCACGAGCTGCAGGTGGCGGGTCTGGAAGCCATGCTCCAGCGCCACCGAAGGCCGGGGCGCAATCTGCGTGAGCGCCTGCTCGATGGCGGCCAGGATGTCCTGCGGCTCGCAGGGCTTGACCAGCACCTGCGTGACGCCGCAGGCCAGCGCGAGGTTGCGCGCCTCCTGCTCGCGGTAGTGCGCGCTGTAGAAGATCACCTGCGTGGCCGCCAGGTGGTGGTCGGCCCGCAGCTGGCGCACGAACTCGTAGCCGTCCATGGTCGGCATCAGGATGTCGGAGATCACCAGGTCAGGCCGCTCGGCGCGCACCAGGGCCAGGGCCTCGGCGCCATCGGCGGCCTCCAGGGCCTGGTGGCCGCTGTGCCCGATGAGCGTGACCACCAGCGCCCGGTTGGCGGGAAGGTCATCAACAACAAGGATCTTTGCCATGCGCTGCCCGGTGCTTCTGGTCAGCCCTCGGTGGGCGGGGTGTTGAACGGCGGCCCCAGGAAGGCCTCGACCTGCTGCACGAAGGTTTCGGGCGTGATGGGCTTGGACAGGTGTTCGTTGAAGCCCACGTCCAGCGCCTTCTCCCGGTCGCCCGGCATCGAGAACGCCGTGACCGCCACCAGCGGCACCACGCGCCAGATCATGCTGGTGCGCAGGCTGCGGGCCACCTCATAGCCGTTCATCACGGGCATCTGCAGGTCGCACAGGATGATGTCCGGGCTTTCTGCCAGTGCAACACGCACACCCACGGCGCCGTTTTCTGCGGCCAGCACGCGGTGGCCTGCGGCTTCCAGCAGGTAGGTGACCAGCTGGCGGCTGGCATCGTCGTCTTCTATGACCAGGATGGTGGCTTTGGTCATGCGCTGCGCTCCTGGATTTCAAGAACAAAGGTGCTGCCTCGCCCTTCTTCGCTGTCAAAACCCAGGGTTCCGCCCAGGGCTTCGGCCAGCTTGCGGCTCAGGTGCAGGCCCAGGCCCGTGCCCTCGTGGTGGCGGCGGTCTGCGCTCTCGACGCGCGAGAAGGCCTCGAACAGGCGGGGCTGCTCCTGCAACGCAATGCCGGGGCCGGTGTCTTGCACCCGCAGCTGCACGCTGCGGCCGCCGTCAGGCATGGGCAGCTCGTGCAGCACCACATCGACCCGGCCCTGCTCGGTGAACTTGATGGCGTTGCCCACCAGGTTGATCAGGATCTGGCTCAGCGCGCGCCGGTCGGTCTGCAGGGCCACCGCCTGTGTCGGCACGTGCACGGCAAATGCCAACCCCTTGCGCCGGGCCTCCAGCTCCAGCGTGGCCGAGACCTCCTCGATCAGGGCCTTGCAGTCCACGGCCTCCAGGTTCAACGTCACCTTGTTGGCGCTCAACTTGGCGACGTCCAGCAGGTCGTTGATGAGGGACAGCAAGTGCTTGGCACCCGTCTGCACGATGCGCAGCTGTTTTTCCTGCTCGGCGTTGAGCGGGCCGGGCAGCTTCATGAGCAAGGTGCCGGTGAAGCCGATGATGGCGTTGAGCGGCGTGCGCAGCTCGTGCGACATGCTGGCCAGGAAGCGGTCCTTGACCAGGGCGGCGTTCTCCAGCTCCAGGTTCTTGTCGCGCAGCACCTGCTCGATGCGCTTGCGCTCGGTCACGTCGCGAATGGCGCTCGATACAAACAGCCCTTCCTCGGTCTCCAGCGGGCTCAGGCTGATCTCGACCGGGAACTCGGACTTGTCCTTGCGCAGGCCATACAGGTCCAGCCCCGCGCCCATGGAGCGCGAACGCGGCTCGGCAAAAAAACGGTGCCGGTGCTCGGGGTGGCGGGCGCCAAAACGCTCGGGCACCAGCAGCTCGATGGGCTGGCCCAGCAGCTCGTCGCGGCTCCAGCCAAACAGCTTCACGGCCTGCGAGTTGACGAGCACGATGCGCCCTTCGCGGTTGACGATGACCATGGCGTCGGGCGCGGCTTCGAGCAGGTCCTTGAACTTCTGGTCGGCACGCTTGCGGTCGGTGATGTCGCGGATGGCGCTCATCACCATGGTGCCCTCTTCGGTGTCGATCGGGCTCAGGCTGATCTCCACCGGGAACTCGCCCCGGTCCTTGTGCAGGCCGTGCAGCTCCAGCCCCGCGCCCATTGTGCGCGTGCGCGGCTGGCCAAAAAAGCCGCTGCGGTGCCCCAGGTGGGCTCCCCGGTAGCGGTGGGGCAGCAGCATCTCGACCGCCTGGCCCAGCAGTTCGGTGCGGGCGTAGCCAAACACCCGCTCGGCCTGAGAGTTGACGAGCACGATGCGCCCCGTCACGTTGACCATCACGATGGCATCGGGGGTGGATTCGAGCAGGTCGCGAAAGCGGGCCTCCAGCAGCTTGGCCTCGCGCTCCACCTTCAGCTGGGTCACATCCTTCTTGCTCGACAGGAAGTACAGCAACTGGCCGCTGGCATCAAGAACCGCCTTGGTGGACACGTTGACGTGGACCAGCGTGCCATCCTTGCGGCGGCGCACCGTTTCCCGCACCGAGGTGCCCAGCCGCATGGCATCTGCCCGCATGAGGTCCTCTTCGTGGGCCCGGTCCGGGGGCACGATGAGGTCCAGCAGGGATCGCCCTTGCACGTCGGCTTGCTTGTAGCCGAAGATCAGCTCGGCGGCCGGGTTCCACTCCAGCACCAGCCCCTCCGGGGACAGCACCAGCAGTGCGTCGGGGTTCTGCTCCCAATACGCGACAGAAAGTTTGGATCCCATGCAGCCCTCTTGTGCCTCTTGTTCCAAGTGGTGTTCCTTCCCTGCACCGCACCGCCAGGGTGCCAAACCATATTAGGGGGGAACGCAAGAAAACACCAACACAGAACTGCCAGCACAGGCGCCCCGAAAAAAACACTGCGCCATGGAGAGCCAGCCACACGAAAGCCCCTGATGCCACAAGGGCTTCAGGGGGCTTGCAGGGATTGAGGGGGCTTCCAACCTGCCGACTGTTCAATCCCGGATGTCGTAGTGAAAGACCTTGGAGACGATCTGCCAGCGCCCATCCACCCAGAGCAGCGTGAGCAGGTCAATGAAGTGCTTGGGCGCGATGGAGCACTGCAGCCTGGCCAGCGCCGTCACCGGCCCCACCAGTTCGATGGAGAGCACGCGGTCGGTGCGCGGCTGGCCGCTCGCCGCCGGTGCCGGGCGGGCGTCCACCACCGGGAAGTACTCGTGCATGCGCCAGAAGATGGGTTGCTCGCCCACCGCCGTGGCGTACAGGGCTTGCGGGTGGAACACCTGGGCCAGGCGCGCTGTGTCGCTGTGGTACAGGCCGTCCAGGTACAGCTCCAGCACCGCGTGGATAGCGGCAAAGTCGGCGGCAGTGCTTTTCATTGCTCCCCCTCTTTCTTTGCCCGCTCACGCAGCACGGTCACGGTTTCACCCGCGATGCCCCAGTGGTCGGTGTCCACCTCTTCGATCACAACAAAGGTGGTGGCCGGGTTCTTGCCCAGCACCTGCACCACCAGGTCGGTTGCGCCACGGATCAGCTGGGCCTTTTGCTCACGCGATGCACCCTCGCGGGTGATCTGGATGTTGATGTAAGGCATGGGAGCATTCCTCAGGCTACAAGGCCTTCGGTCTGCATTGCGGCACGGACCTCTGGGCGGGCCGCCACGCGCGCCATGAAGCGGCCGATGTGCTGCAGCTCACCCAGGTCGATCTGCACGAACTTGGCCCAGCCGAGCACCACAAACAGATAGGCATCGGCGGCAGTGAAATCGTCGCCCGTGAGGTAGTTCTTGCCCGCCAGCTGCCCATCGAGCCAGACCAGCTTTTTGTAGAGCACCGCAGCCAGCGCCTTCTTGGCGGTGGCATCCACATCGCTGTGGAACAGCGGCGTGAAGGACTTGTGCAGCTCGGCCGTCACGTAGTTTTGCCATTCCATGACGCGGTAGCGCTCCAGGCTGCCCGCAGGCGGCATCAGGGTATGGGCGCCCGCGCGGTCGGCCACGTACTGGGCGACCACCGGGCCTTCGGTGATCCGCGTGCCGTCCGGGAGTTCAATCACCGGCACCTGGCCTTTGGGGCTGATGGCGTAGAAGTCGCCGCCGCCGCTGGTGGTGTGTTTGCTGGTATCGACCTTCTCCAGCGTGAAGGGGGTGCCGGTTTCGCGCAAAAGAATGTGCGTGGCCAGCGAGCATGCGCCGGGGGAGTAGTAGAGCTTGATAGAGGTCTGCATCGGGGACTCCTTATGTCCTGGGTTGGTGATGCAGTGACTTTATTTGCGATCTAATTGACAATAAATCAGATTAATTTCAAATCACTAATTACACAGAGATCATCAATGAACCGGCAATTCGACAACCTTCGCCTGGGCAGCATCGAGTTGTTCTGCCTCACGGCGCAGCACCAGGGATTCACGGCGGCGGCCAAGGCCACGGGGCTCACTGCAGCGGCTGTGAGCCGGTCTGTGGCCCGGCTGGAAGAGCGCCTGGGCGTGCGCCTGCTCATGCGCACCACGCGCCAGGTGCGCCTCACGGAGGTCGGGCAGCGCTATTACGACCAGTGCCGCAACGCGCTCACCCAGCTCAGCGAGGCCGAGCGCGAGGCATCGGGCCAGCAGCTCAAGCCCGCAGGCCTGGTGCGCATGAGCCTGCCCACTTCATACGGGCACCACCGCGTGTTGCCACTGCTGCCAGCCTTCAGCCACAAGTACCCCGACATCGAGATCGAGCTGCAGCTGTCCAACCGCAACGTGGACTTCACCGAGGAAGGCTTCGACCTCGCCATCCGGGGCCGCACGCCACCCGATTCGAGCCTGGTGGCCCGCAAGCTGGAGGACGCAGGCCTGGTCGTGGTCGCGGCGCCCGCCTACCTCCGGCGCCACCGCGCACCGCAGACGCCCGAGGAGCTGGAGCAGCACGAATGTGTGCAGTTTGTGCTGCCCAGCAGCGGGCAGGTCGTGCCCTGGTTGCTGGTGCACGACGGCCAGACCATTGAATGGCCCACGCAAGGCAAGCTGCGCTGCGCCGACGACATCCTGGGCCAGGTCACGCTGGCCCGCGCGGGCGCGGGGCTGGCGCAGACCTACCGCTTTCTGGTCGAGGGCGATCTGCGCAGCGGCCAGCTGGTCGAGGTGCTGACCGAATACACGGGCGCATCGCGGCCGTTCTCGCTGATCTACCCCGGCAACCGGCACATGCCCTTGCGGGTGCGGGTGCTGATCGACTACCTGGTGCGTGCGCTGGGGCGTTAAGGGGTTAAGGCGTTAAGGCGCTGAGGCAGCACCAAGAAAAAACCCTGGTCCGATCAACGCACCAGGGTTCTTTACATGGGGCGTTTTGAGCCGCCCCGAAGCCAGAGGGCTCCGACTACATGTTGTCGATCATGACCTGTCCAAAGCCCGAGCAGCTGACCTGCGTGGCGCCATCCATCAGGCGCGCAAAGTCGTAGGTGACCTTCTTGGAGGCAATCGACTTCTCCAGCGAGCTGATGATCAGATTGGCGGCGGCGGTCCAACCCATGTGGCGCAGCATCATCTCGGCCGAGAGGATTTCGGAGCCAGGGTTCACGTAGTCCTTGCCCGCGTATTTGGGCGCCGTGCCGTGGGTGGCTTCAAAACAGGCCACCGAGTCGGACATGTTGGCGCCGGGCGCAATGCCGATGCCACCCACCTGGGCCGCGAGCGCATCGGAGATGTAGTCGCCGTTGAGGTTGAGCGTGGCCACCACCGAATACTCGGCGGGGCGCAGCAGAATCTGCTGAAGGAAGGCGTCGGCAATGCTGTCCTTGACGGTGATGTCCTTGCCAGTCTTCGGGTTCTTGAGCTTGCACCAGGGGCCGCCATCGATCAGCTCGGCACCAAACTCCTTTTGCGCCAGCGCATAGGCCCAGTCGCGGAAGCCGCCTTCGGTGAACTTCATGATGTTGCCCTTGTGCACGATGGTCACGCTGGGCTTGTCGTTGTCGATGGCGTACTGGATGGCCTTGCGCACCAGGCGCTCCGTGCCCTCGCGCGAGACGGGTTTGACGCCCAGGCCGGAGGTGTTGGGGAAGCGGATCTTCTTCACGCCCATCTCGTCCTGCAGGAACTTGATGAGCTTCTTGGCCTTGTCGGACTCGGCCTCGAACTCGATGCCAGCGTAGATGTCTTCCGAGTTCTCGCGGAAGATCACCATGTTGGTCTTTTCAGGCTCCTTCAGCGGCGAGGGCACGCCCTTGAAATACTGCACGGGGCGCAGGCACACATACAGGTCCAGCTCCTGGCGCAGCGCCACATTGAGCGAGCGGATGCCACCGCCCACGGGCGTGGTGAGCGGCCCCTTGATCGAGACCACGTACTCGCGCAGCACGGCCAGGGTTTCTTCGGGCAGCCACACATCGGGGCCATAGACCCTGGTGGATTTTTCGCCCGCGTACACCTCCATCCAGTGGATCTTCTTCTTGCCGCCATAGGCCTTGGCCACGGCCGCATCCACCACCTTGATCATCACGGGCGTGATGTCGAGGCCGGTGCCATCGCCTTCGATGAAGGGGATGATGGGCTCGTCCGGCACGTTCAGGGACATGTCGGCGTTGACGGTAATTTTCTGGCCTGCGGCAGGCACCACGATGTGCTGGTAGGTGGTCATGGGGGGATGTCTCCGGAGTGCACCGAACCGGGTTCGGCGGATGGCAAAGAGGGGGAAACCGCGTGGCAACCCAGGTGCTCACAGTGTGGTTTCAAACCATTCTAATGACAAATTTTTCGGCTAAACCGCAGCCGCTCCGCCCGGCGCTGCTATCGTTGCGGGCGGAGCTGCGCGGGTTCGCGTGCAGCCCACAACCTTTGCTCACAATGGAAACGGCATATATGAAAAAACTCCTCGCTGTCCTCGTTGCTGGCCTGTTCGCTGCAGGTGCTTTTGCACAGGCACCAGCCACCGCCCCAGCTCCCACCCCGGCCGCGGCCCCTGCTGCCCAGACCCCAGCCCCGGTAGCCAAGACCAAGGCCACAAAGGCCACCAAGACCGCCAAGAAAAAGGGCGCGAAGAAGGTCGCCAAGAAAAAGACCACCCAAAAGGCCGCCTGACCCGGGCCTGCCGCCCCTTCACGGGGTTGCGCCGATTGCTTCAGAATCGCCCGCATCTGCGGGCGATTCTGTTTTTTGAATCCCACCCTGTTGCCCATGGCCTCCCTTGCCCTGAAAGCCTTGCCCATGACCGCTTTTGTTTGCGCCCCGCCCACCCCTCTCGCCCCAGGGCGTACTCTGGCCCCCGTGCTGCTGGCCGCCCTGCTGGGCCTGCCCACCATCGCCGCGCGGGCCCAGGAAGGCCCCCAGCTGAATCTGCAGCGCGTGGAGCTGACCGCAGGCATGCACCGCATCGACGCCCAGGTGGCCGCCTCCCCCCAGGAACGCCAGACCGGGCTCATGCACCGCAAGGAGATGCCCCAGCACGAGGGCATGCTGTTTGTGTTTGAACAACCCGCGCAGCAGTGCTTCTGGATGAAAAACACGCTGCTGCCGCTCACCGCCGCGTTTGTGGATGACGACGGCACCATCGTCAACCTGGCCGACATGAAGCCCCAGACGCTGGACTCGCACTGCTCGGCCAAACCGGTGCGGTATGTGCTGGAGATGAACCAGGGCTGGTTTGCCAAGAAGAACATCAAGGCAGGCGCCAAACTGGCCGGGGCACCCTTCAGCCGCAAGTGATGCGGGGGCTGCGTCCACCGCCCACATTAACTACCATTTTTATAGCAAACATCGCCTGATGGACGCGTGCAAGCAGCCTAAAAAGCTTTGAAGAAGCTAAAAAAAACGGCCCTCGGGCCGTTTTCTTTTTTGACGACAGCCACCAGGGTGAACCCCGGCGGCCATGCGCTGGGCCTCAGGCGAAGTTGGCTTCAGCAAACTTCCAGTTCACCAGCTTGTCGAGGAAGGTCTCGACAAACTTGGGGCGCATGTTGCGGTAGTCGATGTAGTAGGCGTGCTCCCACACGTCCACCGTCAGCAGCGCCTTGTCGGCGGTGGTCAGGGGGGTGCCGGCGGCACCGGTGTTCACGATGTCCACGCTGCCGTCGGCCTTCTTCACCAGCCAGGTCCAGCCCGAGCCAAAGTTGCCCACGGCAGACTTCACAAAAGCTTCCTTGAAGGCAGCGTAGCTGCCCCACTTGGCGTTGATGGCTGCAGCCAGTGCGCCCGAAGGCTCACCGCCACCCTGGGGAGCCATGCAGCTCCAGAAGAAGGTGTGGTTCCAGATTTGCGCGGCGTTGTTGTAGATGCCGCCGCTCGACTTCTTGACGATCTCTTCGAGCGTCATCGCTTCGAACTCGGTACCCTTTTGCAGGTTGTTGAGGTTCACCACGTAGGCGTTGTGGTGCTTGCCGTGGTGGAATTCCAGCGTTTCCTGGCTGTAGTGCGGGGCCAGGGCGTCGATGGCGTAGGGCAGCGGGGGAAGGGTGTGTTCCATGGTGGTATTTCCTCGTGGTTTGAAATTCTGGGATGCCGCCTGCAACGCGATCTTTCCTGAGCAATGCAGTCGGACACAGCGCGAGGGGGCATTGTAGGAACATCAGGTGACCTGTGCAGGCTCAGGGAGACCTCATCGCACACAAGGGGCCTGAAAAAACCGATAGCCCCTCAGAACCTGTTCACAACAGGCGTGGTTGCACGGCCACCGTCACATCCACCACGCCGTCAGCCAGCGTGGCGCGCAGGGCATCGCCCGGGTGGGCCTGCTGCACGCTGGTCACGGCCCGGCCCCCGGTGTCGGTCAGCAGCGCATAGCCGCGCTGCAGCACCAGGCGCGGGTCGAGCAGATCCAGGCGCAGGGCGGCGCGATCCAGCCGCTCGGTGTGTTGTGCCACGCAGCGCTGCATTTTCTGAGGCAAATTGGCCTCCATCGCCTGCTGGGACTGGCTTAGCCGCTGTAGTTTCAGTAGCACGCCGTGGCGCATGCGCTGTGCCATGCGGGCCAGTTGCAGCTGCTCGCGCGCCACCAGGCCTGAGGGGCGGCCCAGGCGCGCGGCGGCCTGGTCCAGCCGCTGATGGCGTGCGTCAAGCTGGCGCTCCACACCATCAGCCAGGCGCCCGGCCAGCAGGCCCAACGCCCCCAGCCACACATCGCGCGGCTGGGCCACCAGCTCGGCCGCCGCCGTGGGCGTGGGCGCGCGCAGGTCGGCGCAGAAGTCGGCAATGGTGAAGTCGGTCTCGTGCCCCACCCCGCTGATGAGCGGCACTGTGCTTTGCACAATGGTGCGGGCCAGTTGCTCGTCGTTGAAGGCCCACAGGTCTTCGATGGAGCCACCACCGCGCACGAGCAGGATCACATCCACCGGCGGGTTTTGGGCTAAATCGGCCCATTGGGCTTGCCCCGCTTGTGTAAGCAGATACATTTTTGATAGCGCCGCCACCAGCGACGCCGGGGCGGCCGCCCCCTGCACCAGCGCGGGCACCAGCACCACGGGAATGTGCGGCACGCGGCGGCGCAGCGCCGTGACCACGTCGTGCAGCGCCGCCGCACCAGGTGACGTGACCAGGCCAATGGCGCGCGGCAGCAGTGGCAGCGGGCGCTTGCGGGCGGTATCAAACAGCCCTTCGGCATCGAGCTGGGCCTTCAGGCGCAGAAACTGCTCAAACAGTGCGCCCTGTCCGGCCCGCTGCATGCTTTCGACAATGAACTGCAGGTCACCCCGCGCCTCGTACACCCCCAGGCGCCCGCGCACTTCCACCAATTCGCCATCGCGCGGCGAAAAGTCAAGCAGGCTGGCAGCGCGGCGGAACATGGCGCAGCGCAGCTGACCGTTGGCGTCCTTGATCGAAAAATAGCAATGCCCGCTGGATGCGCGCGAGAAGCCCGTTATCTCGCCGCGCACGGCCACAGGATTGAAGCGCGCCTCCAGCGCATCAGCAATGGCGCGGCACAGCGCGCCAACTTCCCACACACGCGGCGCCACGCCTGGGTTTGTGCGCTCAAACATGAGAAACGGCGGGCGTTTGCGCAGGGCTTACCGCGTAAGTACTCCACAGAAACCCGCCCGCACCAGAGCACATGGAGTCATAACTAAAAACCACCCGCAAAACACCAGCGCACGTACAAGTCATTGATTTATAAGGATTTTTCATTGCGCAATTTTTCATCAATCTGTTGCAATCACGGCGTGGAGCCACTTTGGGGGGCCTGAAACAGGGGTTGCCCACAAAGTTATCCACAGATTTTGTGGGTGAGCGGGGGGCGCTGGCAGGTGGGCGGCAAGGTAACTGTTTGTGACGCTCAAGCCCACAGGATGCACCCGCAAGCTGGGCCATAATCGCCGATTGCTTTCATCTGCGCGGAGAGAGATTTGCTGTCCATCATACAAGCCGCAGGTTGGCCGATCTGGCCCCTGATTGCGTGTTCCGTCCTGGGAATGGCGCTGATTTTCGAACGTTTTGTGGCCCTCAAGACGGCCCGCGTCGCCCCCCCGAAATTGCTGGATGAAGCGATCACCGTGTCGTCCAAGGCCTTGCCCACCCCCGATGTGGTGAACCAGCTGGCACAGAACTCGGCCCTGGGTGAGGTGCTGGCCAGCGGCCTGCGCACCCTCAACAGCAACCCTCAGTGCAGTGAAACCGACCTGCGCGCCGCCATGGAAGGCACCGGCCGCGCCGTGGCGCACCGGCTGGAAAAGTACCTCTCGGCCTTGGCCACCATCGCCTCGGCCGCACCCTTGCTGGGCCTCTTGGGCACCGTCATCGGCATGATCGAGATATTTGGCTCGCAGGCAGGCGGCGGTGGCGTGGGCCAGGCCATGGGCGGCGGCAACCCGGCCCAGCTCGCGCATGGCATCTCGATCGCGCTTTACAACACGGCCTTTGGCCTCATCGTGGCCATCCCGGCGCTGATCTTCTGGCGCTACTTCCGCGCCCGCGTGGATGCGTACCTGCTTACCCTGGAGCTGGCTTCGGAACAATTCGTGCGCCACATCTTGCGTTTGCGCAAAGCCAAGTAAAGCCGACCTCAAGCCCCATGAACTTCCGCCCCCGCGCCAAGGAAGAGCCGGAGATCAACCTGATCCCGTTCATCGACGTGCTGCTGGTGATCCTCATCTTTCTGATGCTGACCACCACTTACAGCAAGTTCACCGAGCTGCAACTCACCCTGCCCGTGGCCGACGCCGAGCAGCAGCGCGACCACCCCAAGGAAATCGTCGTGGCCGTGGCGGCCGATGGCCGTTATGCAGTCAACAAGACGGGCGTGGACGGCAAGGGCGTGGATTCCATCGCCCAGGCCCTGCGCGCTGCGGCCACCGCAGGCCCTGGCAGCGTGGTCATCATCAGCGCGGACGCCATGGCGCCGCACCAGTCCGTGGTCACGGTGATGGAGGCTGCGCGCCGCGTGGGCCTCACGCAGATCACCTTCGCCACGCAGTCGTCGTCCGCGTCCGCACGCGCGACCAACGCGGCCAGCCGCTGACGGGCATGGGCGCCGCCCCTGGGCCACAGCCGCCCCCGGCAACGCCCCACCCAGCCCAGCCGCCCACCGGGCGCGCCACCGCCGAACAAGGCCTGCAACAAGTCTGGCAAAAGCGCGGCTGGGTCGCCAGGGCCTTGTGGCCCGCCGCGCTACTGTATGCCACCCTGGTGGCGCTGCGCCGCATGCTTTATCGCACCGACCTGCTGCGCTCCGAACACCCCGGGCGCCCCGTGATCGTGGTCGGCAATGTGATTGCCGGGGGTGCGGGCAAGACGCCGGTGGTCATTGCGCTGGTGAAACATCTGCAGGCACAGGGCCTGCAGGTGGGCGTGATTTCGCGCGGCTATGGCCGCAGCACCCAGGATTGCCGCGCGGTGCTGCCCGGCAGCCCGGCCAGTGAAGTGGGCGACGAGCCCGCGCTGATCGCACGCAGCTTTGCGGGCGATCCCGCCGTGCCGGTGTTTGTGGCGCCGCGCCGTATCACCGCCGCACGCGCACTGCTGGCGGCCCACCCCGGCACCGATGTGATCGTCTGCGACGACGGCCTGCAGCACCTGGCGCTGAAGCGCGATCTGGAGATCTGCATCTTCAATGACCAGGGCGTAGGCAATGGCTGGCTGCTGCCCGCTGGGCCGCTGCGCGAACCCTGGCCGCGCCGGGTGGACTTTGTGCTGCATGCGGGCACCACAGCTCCCGGCGGAACCACAGCCCCAGCGTTTGGCTTGGAGCGTCGCCTGGCGCCCTGGGCCGTGCGGTCCGACGGCAGCCAGGTGCCGCTGGCGCAACTGCGCGGCCAGCCCCTGCATGCCTTGGCCGCCGTGGCACGGCCCGACGACTTCTTTGCCATGCTGCGGTCTGAAGGCCTGACCTTGGCGCACACCGAAGCCCTGTCGGATCACTATGATTTCAATAGCTGGAAGTGCCCACTGGATGAGCGGCAGGCCGTGATTTGTACCGAAAAAGACGCCGTCAAGCTGTGGGCCCAGCACCCCGAGGCACTGGCCGTGCCTTTGGCCGTGCAGATCGACCCCCGCTTTTTTGCTGCGCTGGATACCAAGCTGTCCGCACTGCTGACCAAGGCCGCAGCACACAGGCCGCCGCTATCATCCCCCCTTGCCTGAATGGGCCCTGCCCCACCCCGCTGAATCTCCCAGGAAAGCCCCGCCCCCATGGACCCCAAACTGCTTGAACTGCTGGTCTGCCCCGTCACCAAAGGCCCCCTGACCTACGACCGAGAGGCGCAGGAACTCGTCTCGCGCAGCGCGCGGCTGGCCTACCCGGTGCGTGATGGCATTCCGGTGCTGCTGGAAAACGAAGCCCGCACGCTGACCGACGAGGAACTGGAGCGGTGAGCGCCGCCCCCTCCGCACCGGCAGCAACAAGCCCCTTCACGGTGCTGATCCCGGCGCGCATGGCGTCGAGCCGCCTGCCGGACAAGCCGCTGGCCGACATCGCTGGCTTGCCCATGGTGGTGCGCGTAGCCCAGCGCGCCGCGCAAAGCGCCGCCACCCGCGTAGTGGTGGCTGCCGACGATGCCCGTATCCTGCAGGCCTGCGCAGCCCATGGGGTGCAGGCCATCATGACCCGGCCCGACCACGCCAGCGGCAGCGACCGGCTGGCCGAAGCCTGCGCCCAATTGGGCCTGGTGGGCGACGACATCGTGGTCAATGTGCAGGGCGACGAACCTTTGATGGACCCAGCTCTCATCAACGCCGTGGCGGGCCTGCTGCACGCCAGGACCGAAGCCAGCATGGGCACGGCCGCCCATGCCATTGCCTCGCTGGCCGACGTCGCCAACCCCAATGTGGTGAAGGTGGTGCTCGACGCGCACGGCCTGGCGCATTACTTCAGCCGCGCGCCCATTCCGTTTGCGCGTGACCATGTGGGCACCGCGTGGTGGCAAGGCGCCGCGCAGGCTGCGGCCCCGGGTGTTGCGGCACTGGCGGGTTTTGCGCCGCTGCGGCACATCGGCATCTACAGCTACCGCGCCGGTTTCTTGCGGCAGTTTCCGCAACTGGCCCCGGCACCGACCGAGGCCGTCGAGGCGCTGGAACAACTGCGCGCCCTCTGGCATGGCCACCGCATCGCCGTGCACATCGCAGACAAGGCCCCAGGCCCGGGCGTGGACACGCTCGAAGACCTGGAGCGCGTGCGCGCGCTGCTTGGCTAAGGGCCCGGCCCACCCTGTGCTGCACTGTGGTGGTGCAGCCGGGAGAGACTGTCGGCTCTCTAGTTGCCGATGTAAGTCAGCGCAAGGTGGTCACATGCTATCCTCGACCGCAACGAGAGCACCGCATCCCGGGCGCACAGAACGGCTACAGGCGCCCTTCGCGCGTCCCCGCCAGCGGCGCCAACTGATTTCTAACCTTCGAGGACTTCCATGAGACTGATTCTGTTGGGCGCGCCTGGCGCCGGAAAGGGCACGCAAGCCACGTTCATCTGCCAGAAGTACGGCATCCCGCAAATCTCCACCGGCGACATGCTGCGTGCCGCCGTCAAGGCCGGCACCCCGCTGGGCCTGCAGGCCAAGGCCGTGATGGATTCGGGCGCCCTGGTCAGTGACGACATCATCATCGGTCTGGTCAAGGAACGCATCACGCAGCCCGACTGCGCCAAGGGCTTCCTGTTCGATGGCTTCCCCCGCACCATCCCCCAGGCCGATGCGATGAAGGCCGCAGGCGTCAAGCTCGACTACGTGCTCGAGATCGACGTGCCCTTCGATGCCATCATCGAACGCATGAGCGGCCGCCGCTCGCACCCCGCCAGTGGCCGCACCTACCACGTCAAGTTCAACCCGCCCAAGGTGGAAGGCAAGGATGACATCACGGGCGAAGAGCTGATCCAGCGCGAGGACGACAAGGAAGAAACCGTCAAGAAGCGCCTGCAGGTCTACAGCGACCAGACGCGCCCCCTGGTGGACTACTACAGCAACTGGGCCAAGGCCGAGCCCGAGCTGGCCCCCAAGTACCGCGCCATCAGCGGCACGGGCAGCGTGGACGAAATCACGGCACGTGCGCTGCAGGCCCTGGCCAGTTAAGTCGCACCGACAGGGGAAGGCAGACGCAAAACGCCTGCTGCCATCACCACACAGACCCGCCGCGCTGACCCGGCGGCCCGAGCGACGCCCCGCACGAGGGCGTCGCTTTTTTCATGGCGCCAAGGTGCGCAACCGCGCAGCGCCCTCCCCCCCACCTTGCATCAAGGCTCGATCAAGCCGGACTGGACCGCAGGCCGTAGGCCTTGCCATCGACATACAGGTACTCGGCGCGCAGCACCGGGTCGCCCTTCTCTTCGCGCAAGGTGAACCCCACCACCGACACCTGGGCACCCGGCCGGATCTCCTGCACCTGCCACGCCTGCATGCGTGTGAGGGGCGCCAGCTCGACCTCCCAGAGCCGGTCCTTGCGGGTGGGCAGCACGGCCTTGGCCAGCAGCGCCCGGCCGTCCACCGGCGCCGTCTGTGCAGGCACGGGGCGCTGGGCCAGGTCGGCTGGCAGCGTCAGGCCAGCGGCAAGTTCCAGCGAGAGTTCTGCATGGGGGTTCTGCCAGCGTACCCTGCGCACGGTGCCCTCCAGGTAAATGGGGCGGTCCGCATCAAAACTGCTCCAGCCATGGTGTGCGTGTACCCCGAGGGGCCAGACGGTGGCGGCAAGCAACAGGTGGCGGCGCGGCAAGTTCATAGAGACTCCTGGAAAAAGAAGAATCAGACAGGCTTCACAGATAGGCAATCCAGCGGCCACACGCCACCACGGCCAGCCAGACCACCGTGGAAGCCAGCATCTGCGCGCGGGCCAGGGCATCAAGCCGCGTGAGCGAACCGCGCCCATGAAACCATGCGGCATTGCACCCGGCAAGCATTAACAACAGCATCTTCAAGGTGAATGCCCGGTTGCTGAGCAGTTCGGCGGGCTGCGTGGCAAACATCAGCAGGCCCGAGGCAGCGGCCAGTGCAAATCCGCACAGCGCCAGTGACAGGCTCAGCCGGGCCAGGTCCTTCACCGGCAGCGCCGCACCCCGGCCAAACACCCGCAGCTCCAACAACACCAGGTTGCCCAGCAGCAACGCGATGCCTACGATGTGCACCACCTCCAGCGCCGGATAGGCCCAGGCATGCGTCTTGAGCGCTGCGAACATATACAAAGCAGCCAGCCTCGTCAGTGCGCCTGCAGCAGGTCGAGCAGCAAGGCCACCCGTGCCTTCACCGGGGACAACCCCTCAGAATCCGGCAACACATCGCCGGGCTTGGGCAGCACCTGCCCTTCGGGGCACCGGGTGGCCCGCACCACGCGCACACCAGCCTGCTGCGCCCGCAGCAAGGCGGCCTCCAGCGCATGGTGAATGGTCCCGTTGCCGGTGCAGGCCACCACCAGCCCCCGCACACCGGCATGCACCAGCGCATCCACGGTCTGGGCCCGTGCCCCTGCGTGGCTCAGCACCACCTCCACCCAGGGCCATTCAGTGGATTCGCTTCCTGTTTTGATAGCATAAAAGGCATGCCCAACGGGCGGAAGAGGCCAATTTTGCACAAGGCGCACCCGCCCCTCCTCCACCCATCCCAAGGGGCCGGCATCGCCCGAATTGAAGGCATGCACCCGGTACGGGTGGACCTTCTGCACGTTCCGGGCGGCATGCAGTTCTCCGGCCGCCACGGCCACCACCCCGGTGGCGCCGGGAGCCAGCACCACGGCCACGGCGTCCAGCAGGTTCTGAGGGCCATCGGGCGTCAGCGCCGTCGCGGGGCGCATGGCACAGGTCAGCACCACAGGCTTGGTGGTGTTCAGCACCTCGTGCAAAAACCAGGCGGTTTCTTCCAGCGTGTCGGTGCCATGGGTAATGACCAGGCCTCGCACGTCAGGGTCCGCCAGGTGGTGCGCGCAGCGCAGGGCCAGCGCCCGCCAGACGTCATCGTCCATGTCTTTGCTGTCCATCTGGGCCACCTGCTCGGCCACCAGCATGCCGCCCGCCAGCGCCTGCAGGCCCGGCACGGCGGCCAGCAATTGCTCTACCCCCACCTGGGCTGCGGTGTAGCCGATGTTGTCCCCCGCCTGTGCCGAGGTGCCCGCGATGGTGCCCCCAGTGCCCAAAACCACAATTTTTTGCCCGCTCACTTGCATACTCCGAAAAACTGGTGAAAAATACAGTTACTGGATTAAAAAACAGTTGTTCGCCACTGTAACCGCCGCCACCGGAAACCACCATGCTCGACAACCCCAAACTCACCGCCCGCCAGCAGCAGATCCTGGATCTCATCCAGACCGCCATTGCACGCACTGGCGCGCCCCCGACCCGCGCAGAAATCGCGGCCGAGCTGGGATTCAAATCGGCCAATGCCGCTGAAGAACACCTGCAAGCCCTGGCCCGCAAAGGGGTGATCGAGCTGGTCAGCGGCACATCACGGGGCATTCGCCTGCGTGGCGACACGGTGCGCTCCATCAACGCAGCGCGTGGCAGCCAGTTCAGCCTGCCGATTCCGGGCCTGTCGCAGCTGGTGTTGCCCCTGGTGGGGCGCGTGGCAGCGGGGTCGCCCATTCTCGCGCAGGAACATGTGGACCAGACCTACAGCGTGGAAAACAGTCTCTTCCAGCACAAGCCCGACTACCTGCTCAAGGTGCGCGGCATGTCCATGCGGGATGCCGGCATCATGGACGGCGACCTGCTCGCCGTGCAGTCCACCCGCGAGGCCCGTAACGGGCAGATCATCGTGGCCCGGCTGGGTGACGATGTCACCGTCAAACGCCTGCGCCGCACCGCCACGGCCATCGAGCTGTTGCCCGAAAACCCCGACTACCCGGTGATCGTGGTCCAGCCCGGCGAGCCCTTCGAAATCGAAGGTCTGGCCGTGGGCCTCATCCGCAACACCATGCTGATGTAGGCCACTCCGTTTGGGCCGCACTGCGGGTGGCGGGCGTTTGATGGGCTGGCTACAGCACATCAGCCCTGCAGTGCAGACCCCATGCCATGCCACCGGCCGTGCCAGCGCGGCGACGTTGCTTGTCTTGTGGTGCCAGCCTCTTGCACCAAAGGTACCTGCACGTCCGCCATGGCCCGGCAAGCAGCATGGCATGAAATCACTTTGCAATCCTGCCTGTGTTCAACCCCCGACCTTCGGAGTTTTCACATGGGACTTGCCTTGTTCACCCTTACTGCCTTGCAAAATCCGCTGCGCGGCCTCAAGCGCCTGCTGGTGCACCCTGCGCGCGCAGATGCCGCAGTAGATGCAGACGCCACCGTAGTAGGCCGCCCGCGACCGCCCATTCCACAGCAGGGCCCGCGGCCATTGCGTGGCAACTGGCCTTTCACGGTCAAGCCTCCGCTGCGCCCCTCCGAGGCCCCCGCCCGACAGCCTGCGCACGCGAGCCCTCGCGGCCCCAGATGCGCACATTCATTCCAAACGCCCGGCCGTAGCCCGCCACCAGCTG
>NZ_JBWKZU010000071.1:0-22341 GCF_059424825.1 Acidovorax sp. GW101-11A03
TGTGGTGGCCGAGGCCGAGGTGGCCCTGGCCCAGCGCGACCTGGGCGGCGATGGCAGCAAGGGCCCCGCAGCCTTGCTGACAGCGGCCCACACGCTGCAGGCCCACGGCGACACCACCAACGCGCTGCAGGCCCGGCTGGTGGCAGCACGCAGGCTGGTGCTGCTGGGGCGCCTGGCAGAGGCATCCGACATGCTGGCAGCCCACCCGGCCGACGGTGTGCCCCTGCCCACTCACCTGCCCGCCCCGCTGGCCGCCGTGGCCGCACTCACCTGCGCAGAACTGGCGCTGCGCGCCCTGCACATCGACGCCGCCCACACCGCCCTGCAACACGCCGAGCGGGCCGCGCAACATGCCGGTGTGCCCGCCCTGCAGGCCGAGGTGGCCCACGCGCGTGCGCTGCTGGCCCAGCCCGCTGCGCGCCTGCTGGCACCGGGCAGCGAACAGGCACTGCGGCTGCAGGACGTGGCCGCGCTGCGCGCATCCAGCCACACGCTGGTGGTCGATGCCTGCCGCCACGCGGTGCTTGCGGGTGGCGCAGCGCTGCCCCTGGCGCGCCGCCCCGTGCTGTTTGCGCTGGTGCGTGCGCTGGCCCAGGCCTGGCCCGGCGATGTGGACCGCGAGGCGCTGATTGCGAGCGTGTTCCGCACCCGCCACCCCGACGAGACGCACCGCGCACGGCTGCGCGTGGAGATGGGCCGCCTGCGCAAACTCATCGCGCCGCTGGCGGGCGTGGAGGCCACGGCGCGCGGCTTTGTGCTGCGCCCCCTGGGCGGACGCACCGTGGCCGTGCTGGCACCGCCCGTGGATGGCGCACAGGGCGCGCTACTGGCGCTGCTCGCGGACGGCGCGGCCTGGTCCACATCGGCCCTGGCACTGGCCCTGGGCGACAGCCAGCGCACCGTGCAACGCGCGCTGGCCGAGCTGGAGGCCAGCAGCCAGGTGCGCGCCATCGGCCAGGCCCGCGCCCGCCGCTGGGTGGCCGCGCCGCTGGTGGGATTCACGACGATCTTGTTACTCCCCACCACGCAGCCAAATCCCTAAAGTGGCCATACCGCCCACCGCACCACCTCATCAACGTGCACCGGGCACCCCCCGCAAGGAGCCATCGACATGACCGACACCACGCTTTCAACATCCGCCCACGACACCGCCTGCGGCAGCCAGTTGGGCGACACGCCCCCATCGCACCTGCAGCTGCCCATTGCCTTGCGCCGCCCTGCCGAGGTCGTGCGCGAATACGGACCCTTCCACGGAGCCAGCACCATCCACGGCGTGACACACGACGGCCAGCGCGTGTGGGCCGCCACGGGCGAGCGCCTAGTGGGTTTTGACCCGGCCAGCGGCGCCACCACCCGCACGCTGAACGTGGTGTGCGACGCGGGCACGGCGTTTGACGGCACGCATCTCTACCAGATCGCCGAGGCGCGCATCGACAAGATCGACCCGTCCACGGGCCAGGTGCTGGCCACCATCCCCGCGCCCGGCGGCGGCAACGACTCGGGCCTGACCTGGGCCGAAGGCAGCCTGTGGGTGGGCCAATACCGCGACCGCAAGATCCACCAGATCGACCCCGCCACGGGCGCGATCCGCCGCACCATCGAATCCAACCGCTTCGTCACCGGCGTGACCTGGGTGGACGGCGAGCTGTGGCACGGCACCTGGGAGGGCGAGGAAAGCAGCCTGCGCCACATCGACCCCACCAGCGGTGCCGTGCTGCAGCAGCTGGACATGCCCGCCGGCGTGGGCGTGAGCGGGCTTGAGTCCGACGGGGCAGGCCTCTTCTACTGCGGGGGCGGTGGCAGCGGCAAGGTGCGCGCCGTGCGGCGGCCCGGCGCCCAGAGCCAGAGCGCCTGAACCCGCATCACTTGGGCGGGCGGTGCAGCGCGCAGAGCTTGTTGCCGTCCGGGTCGCGCACATAGGCCAGATAGAGCCGCCCGCCCGGGCCTTCGCGCCAGCCCGGCGGGTCTTCGCAGGTGGTGCCGCCATGCGCCACCCCGGCGGCGTGGAAGGCATCAGCCTGCTCGGGCGACTGCATCGCAAACCCGATGGTGCCGCCATTGGCGAAGGTGGCGGGCTCGCCGTTGATGGGCGTGGTGATGCCAAAGGTGCCGTGCGGGCCCCGGTAGAAATAGCGGTTCTTGTTGGCCACTCCGGGCGGCACCCCCAGCGTGCCAAGCAGCGCGTCGTAAAACACCTTCGACACCTCCAGGTCGTTCACGCCGACCATCACATGACTGAACATCGTGTTGTCTCCATAGGGCCCCGAGGGGCGGTTGATAGAAGCTGAGAAGCAGGAGCATGTTACTTGCTGGTAGCACCGGGACGGCGCGGCCCCGGGTGCGCGGCTTTCTCCAAAGCCCTGCGGCTGCCTCGCCCCGGTTTTTCAAGCCAAAATGGCCGTCTGCGCGCGACTATCATGCGCCAATAGCTATTAAATATATAGCAAACAACTCCCATCCACAGCGCCCTCCGCCCCGCCCCTCATGCCAACCCCGCCCCACGCCCGCCCCGTCCCCCTCGACAAGGCCTACCGCCTGCTCAACCACGGCCCCACCGTGCTGGTGTCGGCCGCGCACGCGGGCCAGCACAACGTGATGGCGGCATCCTGGGCCTGCGCGCTCGACTTTGCGCCGCCCAAGGTCACGGTGGTGCTCGACAAGGCCACACGCACCCGCGAGCTGGTGGAGGCCAGCGGCCAGTTCGCCCTGCAGCTGCCCACCGTGCCCATGGCAGCCCTCACCGTCGCCCTGGGCACCGACAGCGCCAAGACCCAGCCCGACAAGCTGCAACGCCATGGCGTGGAACTGTTCAGCGCCCCCGGCCACCCCGCGCACACCACGCCCCCGCTGGTGCAAGGCTGCGCCGCCTGGCTCCTGTGCCGCCTGCTGCCCGAGCCCCACAACCAGCAGGCCTACGACCTGTTCATCGGTGAGGTGGTGGCCGCATGGGCGGATGAGCGCGTGTTTCGCCAAGGGCACTGGGAGTTCGACACTGCGCCGGAGGAGCTGCGCACGCTGCACTATGTGGCGGGGGGGCAGTTTTATGCGACGGGGGCGTCGGTGCGGGTCCGCTGAGCCCCACCGCCGCTCCCGCAGCCCTCACAGCCCGCCCGACGACTGCGACTGCAGCTCCCGAATGCGCAGGCCGCCGGGGGTGCGTGCCAGCACCATCGCGTCTTCGCTGGTCACCGTCATGCTGGGCAGGCCGCCTGCCTGCACCGTGGTGCGCTGGGTGTACTGCAGCCGGGCGGTGGTCCACGGAAAGCCGCCGCGTGTGATGCGCACGTTGTCGAACTCGGTCTGTGTGGTGGCCTGCAGCACCGTCAACGCGGCGGCCGATTGCTTGAGGTAGCCACACATCTCTGCCTTGCCGCCCTCGACCTCCCAGCGCCCGCGCTGGCCCTTGGCGGTCAGCTCGACCTTGAGGTCGTCGGCGTAGTCGTCACAGGCCACGCTGTCGCCCTGCATGCTGCGCGCGGCGTGCTGTGTCATCCAGCCCATCACGCGCGGCTCGGAAAACGTCAAACGGCCATGCGCATAAAAGCCACCCAGCAACACCAGGGCGATCAGTACCAGTCGGATCATGAGAGCAAGGGCGCACCAAAGCGCCGCAGAAAAGTGAAGCTGGGCATGCTACCCACGCGGGCCCACGGAATTCGGGGCATCGGCGCTGCGCCACAGAAAAAGGCGGGGGCCTGCAGCGCACAAGCAACAGTGCGCCATGGTCGGTGGGCACGCCAACCAGCAAGGCACATCAGGGCGTCACACCGCCTGCAGATACCGCCCTGCCAATTCCTTCTGCGCAGCGGCGTCCACGCCCAGCACGTCCACCAGATACGCCTGCACGCCGCCAAAGTCGTGGTCCACCATGTGCAGGGCGGCGTCCAGAAACTCCTCCTGCACGCGCCACAGCACGGCCAGCACTTCCTCGGGGGCGTGGCTGCCCATGCCTTCGGGGCGGCGGTAGAGGCTGTTGGTGAGCAAGTAGTCGTGCATGACCACGTCGCGCGGCACGCCCAGCGTGAGCAGGATGAGGGCGGCGGCAAAGCCGGTGCGGTCTTTGCCAGCGGTGCAGTGGAACACCATGGGCGCGTCGCTGGCCAGCAGCAGGCGGAACAGCTCGGCAAAACGCGGGGCGTTGTCGTGCACAAAGCCCCGGTAGGTGTCCTGCATCAGGCCCACGGCGTCTTGGGCGGTGAGCTGGCGGCCGGTGCGCTGCAGCTCCAGCGCGCGCTGCACCACGGTAGGCTCTATGTGCAGCGGGTGGTAGGCCACGCCGGGCAGTGCGTAGGCATGGGCGGCGCTTTCGGCCTGGCCGCGAAAGTCCACCGCGCGGGCCACGCCCAGCTCGGCCAGCAGGGCCTGGTCCTGCGCGGTCAGGCCCGCCAGGTGGTCGGAGCGGAAGATGCGCCGCCACGTCACGGGCCGCCCGCCGTGGCCGGTGTAGCCGCCCAGGTCGCGAAAGTTGGTGGCGCCTGCCATGGGCAGGGATCGGGTAGGGGTTGGCTGCATGGTGCGGGGCGCGGATTAGCGTGGGCCGGTGGGCGAAGCGCGAAGCATAGTCGGGGCGTGCGGCAGACGCATGTCGCGCGGGTGGCTGGCGCCTTTGCCAGTGACCGTGACATGGGCCACCGCGCCTTGCACGCAGGTGTGCAGAATCCAGGCATGCAGCGTTTGGTGCCCGTCCCCCCCGATTTACAGCCCTGGCTGATGGCTGCCGTGGTGGTCGATGCTCCGGTGGCGCTGGCACAGTCGCATTTCCCGGCCATGGTGTCGAGCATGCTGGTGGTGCGGCTGGCAGGCCAGGTGGTGTGCCGGGGCGAGCCCGTGCCACCAGCGGCGTGGATGAGCGCCAGCACCACGGCCACGGTGTACGAACACAGCGGGCCAGTGCAGGCCGTGGGGCTGGTGCTGCAGCCCGAGGCCGCAGCGGCGCTGTTTGCCAGCGCACGCGGGCTGGTGAACACGCTGCGGCCACTGGCAGAACTGGTGGGCCCGGCGTGGGCCGAGGTGGAACACGCAGTGCGCGCGGCGGCGGACGATGGTGCGCGGCTGCAGGTGCTGTGCCAGTTCATCCGCCAGTGGGTTGCGCCGCCATCGCCTTGTGAGGCGCGACGGTATCAGGCGCTGGCTTTGCTGCACGCGGCCAGCGACGATGCAACAGACGCGGGCCAGCGTCTGGGCCTGAGCCAGCGGCAGTTTGAGCGCCGCTTTGTGGCGCACTGGGGCATGGCGCCCAAGCAGTTTCAGGTGATTGCGCGGCTGAACAGCACACTGGGCAACGCCCTGGCCGCGCCCGGCGACCCGGTGGTGGGCCTGGCGGTGGACCAGGGCTACTACGACCAGTCGCACATGGCGCGCGATGTGCGCAGGCTGGCGGGCCAGCCGCTGCAAGCCCTGGTGCAGGGCAGCCGCAGCCCGGTCACCGAACACTGGCCCCTGCAGGTGGGTGCGCAGGCGCAGACGGGTCAGCCGCTGGAGCGGGCTGCGTCCATCCGCAAGCGCTGAGCCAGATACAGCGGCATCACAAACGCGAGCCCGATACCAAAGCACGCCGCGATATAGGCCCAGCGCCACGCGCCCAGGCGGCGGTCGGCCGCCACCCAGGCCGAGAACGCCACGGCGGCCAGGTACACGTCGCAGGTGATGCCGGTGGTGAGTGCATTGGCAAAGGCGTCGCGCCAGAAGACACCGGGCATCACGCTGCCACCGGCCAGAAAGTACAGGGTGTTGAAGTACCAGGGGATGGCCAGGCCCAGGGCGGCCAGCGCCCACAAAAATACACACAGGGATCGCGAGACAGGAGGGTTTTGCATCGGTGAAACGGCCCGTTTGCGCAGGCCGCAGGTGGTGAATCCAGCCACCGATTGAATGCGGACCACCCCGTGCGGGCTAGGAAAAAAACGACATGTGAGGCAGAGCGGCCCACCACCAGCGGCCCCTCATACCGGCATGCGTTCAAAAATACAAATCCGTTCACGCTGAGCCCGTCGAAGCGCCGCGCGAGGCTTCGACAGGCTCAGCCCGACCGGTTCTTGTTTATTGAACGCACACTGGTATCAGCCGCCCACCAAGCAGCTACTGCGCAGGCGGCAGCGACGTGAGCGCGCCGTCCACCGGCAGCTCCTGGCTGCCCTTGGGGCAGGACTGGTCGGTGTAGGTGGTGCGGCCGTCCCGCACACATTTGCGCGGCTGTGGGGCCACGGGTTGGGATGCGCCCGATTGCGCGGGGCGGGCCTGCGCAGCAGAAGGGCGCTTGTCGGGCGGCAGGGACTCGGGGCCGGGGCGGGTGATTTTTTTCCAGGCCTGTTCAGTCCACGGCCCGACCTGGGGCAGCCACTGGTCGGCGGTCCACCAGGCTGCGGCGGCAGCGGCCAGCAGCAGTGCGGCCAGAAGGGACCAGAGGGCACGTTCACGGGTGCTGCGCATGGTGCGGCGGGGCTACGATGATTCGAATGAGGATGGCCCGCCAACTGAAACGGACCTGCGGCCGCACAGTTTAAGAACTCGTTCCAATGCAATGCCCCGCCGCCGAACGGTTCAGGGTACCAGCGCGACGGATGCGCCCTGCGCGGCGGCCTGGGCTGGGCAGTGCGCGCCCGGCGTGACGCCACGTTGGCGGGCCTGTGCCACCTCCGTGCGTGCCAGCGTCAATTGGGCCTTGAACACTGCATCGGCCTGCAACCGAGCCACCGTTGCTGCGCCAACAAGACGGCCGGCTTCAATGTCACTTCTCCAGTGCACACCGCAGATGCCTCGGCTTTGCCCGAAGGCGCGGCCGCGCTGCAACAGAGCGTCAGCACGGTCGGGAGCCAGCTCCGTCAGAACCAGCGCCCAAGCCCACCCCACGGCCGAATGGCCCGATGGATAGGAGCCGTCCTTAGCGAGATAGCCTTCTTCCTGCGGTGTGCAACTGGGCTGGCCAAAGGCCACGAAGGGTCGAGTGCGCCGATAGTGGTCCTTGGCTTTGTAAGTGGCACGGCCCGCGTCTGTTAGTGTGCGGCGCAGCAGCATTTCCAGGTGTGGGGTGCCCTGAGTAGAAACGGGCACCCCCAGTGCGCAAGCGAAGGCCTGCGCCGCCGCAGGGAACTTGAGTTGCGCGTCCTGGTGTGCCAGTTCGCCGCGCGGGGTACTGCGCAGCGCCGCCAATTGGTGAAAGCTGGCGTCGTCCGCGGCTTGAGCAATGGATCCGGGCGCGGGCGGCGGCGGTAGCAAGGCCAGGCTGTCGGGCAGTTGCGCTGGCGTGAGGTAGCCATTCAGGTAACCAGAACCCGGGCGGCTCTCGCCCACCACCGTAGCCGAAGTGGGCGGCGTCTGCGTCGTGGAACAAGCGCCTATGCCGAGCGCCACACCTAGCAGGGCCAGAATGCACATGGTACGTGGATACATGGAAATAGATGCCGAGGGAGTTTTGGAGTGTGTCATTTTGCTTTGGGGGCCGTGTGGCGCAGAGTGTGTTTTAGTAATTTGCCGGTGGCGGTGCGCGGCAGGGTGTCATGCACCTCGAAGACCCGGGGGATCTTGTAGCGGGCCAGCCGGGGCGCAAGAAAGCTGCACAAGCCGTCTACATGCAGCGTGTGCCCGGGCATCATCACCAGCACGGCCACCACGGTTTCACCCCATTCAGGGTGCGGGCGGCCGATGACGGCCACGTCCTGCACGTCGGGGTGGGCGGCCAGCACATCCTCCACCTCTTTCGAGTAGACGTTCTCGCCGCCGGTGATGATCATGTCCTTGAGCCGGTCCACGATGAACAGGAAGCCGTCCTCGTCCACCCGCGCCAGGTCGCCGCTGCGGTACCAGCCCTGGGCGTCGAAAGCGGCGGCGCTGGCCTCGGGGCTGTCGAGGTAGCCCTGCATCATGGCGGGCGAGCGCAGGTGGATCTCGCCCACCTCGCCCGCGCCGCACAGGCGTCCGTCGGGGTGACGCACCTCGATGGCCACGCCCGGGATGCCGGTGCGGCCGATGGAGCCGGCCTTGGCGATGGCATCTTCGGGATAGAGCACAGAGCCCAGCGGGCCGGACTCGGTCATGCCATATACCTGCACGAAGCGGTCGCTGCGGTAGCTGGCCGCCAGCTTGCGCGCCATGTCGGCGCCCAGCGGGCCGCCGCCATAGGCCCACATGCGCATGGCGCTGAAGTCGTAGGCCGCCATGTCCGGCACCACGGCCAGCGGCGCCAGGAAGGCGATGGGCGCACCAAAGGTGAAGCTGATGCGCTCGGCTGCCAGGGTGTCGAGGAAGGCCTTGGGTGCGTACTCGCGCAGCAGCACGGCGGTGCCGCCCATCAGCAGGGTGCCCAGCAGCCAGTTGTTCAGCGGCGACGAATGCCAGACGGGCATGGCGATCAGCGTGCGCTCCTGGGGGCTGAGCGAGGTGCCGGCGGCAGCGCACAGCGCGGCGTGGAACACGTTGGCGTGGCTGTGCAGGCAGCCCTTGGGCTGGCCGGTGGTGCCCGAGGTGTAGAGGATCTCGGCCAGGCTGTCGCTGGCGGGCACGCCGTGCCCAGCCAGCGGCGCGGCCTGGGCCAGCAGGGTGTCGAACGAGGCCATGCCGTCGGCGGCGCTATCGGTGGCCAACCAGTCCACGGCGGTGTGGGTGCGGTGGGCCAGGGGCGCCAGGGTGCCGTCCACCAGGCAGAGCTTGATGCGGGCGTGGCCCAGGATGTAGTCCACCTCGGGCGCCTGCAGCTTGTGGTTGATGGGCACCACGGCCGCGCCCAGGCGCCAGGCGCCGAACAGCGCGAAGATGAAACCGGGGGTGTTCAGGCACAGCAGCGCCACGCGGTCGCCCGCGCGCACGCCATGGTGGTGCAGCACGCTGGCTGCGCGGCGGCTGGCGTCGGCCAGGGCGGCATAGCTCCAGTCCTGGCCGACGGCGCGCAAGGCCAGCCGCTGCGGCTGGGTGCGGGCGTGCTGGTCAAGCAGCGAGACGAAGTCCATCATTGGCGCGCCCCTCAGACCCAAGCCGCGCGCAACAGCGCAGCGGGGTCCGCAGTGCCTGCGGTGATGCCAGTAACCGGTCCCCAGTCGGGGTCGAAGCGGCTGCCGATGAAGGCGGCCGATGCGTCGGCGCTGGCGTGCTGCAGCATCAGGCACGCCTGGGTGGTGAGCGCCAGGCGCTGGGTGAAGCGGCGGGCCTGGCGTTCCAGCGCCTCGGGGGTCTGCGCCATGGCATCACGCAGCTGCTGCACTTGGGTCCGCACCACCGGGGCCTGGCTGGCCACGTCCTGCAGGTGGTCGAGCACCAGGTGGGCGTCATCGGGGTTGCGCGAAAGCGCGCGCAGCACGTCCAGGCACATCACGTTGCCCGAGCCCTCCCAGATCGAGTTCACCGGCGCCTCTCGGAACAGGCGGCCCATGGGGCCGGTTTCCACATAGCCGTTGCCGCCGAATACCTCCATGGCCTCGCCGGCCAGGCCCACGGCACGCTTGCAGTTCCAGAACTTGGCCACCGGTGTCATCACGCGGCGCCAAGCCGTGTCCAGCGGGGTAGCGGAACCGAAGCGGCTTGCCAGGTCCATTGCCAGCAGCGTGGCGGCTTCGGACTCCAGCGCCATGTCGGCCAGCAGCTCGGTCATCACTGGCTGCTCGACCAGGGCCTTACCAAAAGCGTGGCGGTTGCGGGTGTAGTGCAGAGCCTGCGTGAAGGCTTGGCGTATGAAGCCCGCGCTAGACAGCGCGCAGTCGAGCCGGGTATGGGTGGCCATCTCGATGATGGTGGAGATGCCTCGGCCTTTCTCGCCGACGAGCACGCCCCAAGCATCGTGAAACTCCACCTCGCAGCCACTGTTGGAGCGGTTGCCCACCTTGTCTTTCAGGCGCTGGATGTGGACGGCATTCTTGCTGCCGTCCGGCCGCCAGCGCGGCACAAAGAAGCAGGTGGGGCCGCGTTCGTCCGTCTTGGCCAGCACCAGGTGGCCATCGCACATGGGGGCCGAGAAGAACCACTTGTGGCCGGTCATGAGGAACTCCTCGCCCCAGGCACCGCTGCCGTAGGGCACCGCGCGGGTGGTGTTGGTGCGTACGTCGCTGCCGCCCTGCTTCTCGGTCATGCCCATGCCCACGGTGATCGAGCGCTTCTGCGCCAGCGGGATGTCGCGCGCGTCGTACTCCAGCGAACCCAGCAGCGGCACGGCCACGCCATACAGCGCGGGGTTCAGCCGCATCAGCGGAATGCAGGCCTTGGTCATGGTGGTGGGGCAGGTGGAGCCCGACTCGATCTGGCTGTGCATGTAGAGCGAAGCGCCATAGGCCGACCAGGCCGAGGGCCGCTCGTCGAAGAAGGGCAGGTTGGTGATGCCGTTGCGCCGGGCGATGGCCATCATGGTGTGCCATGCGGGGTGGAACCGCACCTGGTCGATGCGCTCGCCGGTGCGCGAGTGGGTGTGCAGCTCGGGCTCGAAGTGGTTGGCGTCCTCGGCCGCGCGCAGCGTGGCCTCGGCGCCGTACTCGGCGCCCTGGCGCACCAGCTCGGCATCGCGCCAATGGGCGCCGCCGCGCTCGACCGCGCGGCGCAGCACAGGGTCGCTGGTGTAGACGTTGTAGTCCTTGAGTTCAGGGGCCTGGTTGTGGGGATGGATGCCGGTCATGGGGGTCTCCTAGGATGTCGGGCAGAAGGGCCGTCAGCCCGGGGTCTTCATCTGGCAGGTAGTGGGCAGACTGGCGGCCGCGGTGTCGATGGTGGCCACCTGCTTCCAGCCCAGGCCGGTGTTTTCCTGGTCGTGCACCACGGTCTTGCCGTCCACCTTTTCCCAGCTCAGCACGTAAAGCGGCTGCTGGGCCTGGTGGTCGCTCTTGCGCATCTCGACCGGACCGTTCACGCCCTCGAAGCGCAGTCCCCCCAGTTTTGCCGCCACCTGCACCGGGTCGGTGGACTTGGCCTCGCGCATGGCCTGGGCCAGCATCAAGATGGCGTTGTGGCCCAGGCCGTTGATGAAGTCTTCGTTGAACTGGCGCTTGAAGTCGGGCAACAGGGGCTTGGCGGCCAGCTGTGGCGCGTTGGGGCTGAAGGCCGACACCAGCTTCACCCGCCCCTCTCCTGAGCCGCCCATGGCGCTGGGCACGCCGAAGTTGTTGGCATTGAGGGTGTAGAAGTCCACCGCCAGGCCGGCGTCGCGTGCGGCACGAATGATGAGGGCCAGGTCCGCGCCGAAGTCGGCGGTGATGACGGCATCGGCACCCGACTGCTTGATCTTGGCGATGTAGGGCGAATAGTCCTTCACCTGGCCCAGCGGGTGGAAGTCGTCGCCCACGATCTTCAGGTCCGGACGCTTCCTGGCCAGCATGTCGCGCGCGGCCCGCGAGACCTCCTGCCCGTAGGCGTAGTTCGGGTTCAGCAGGTGCACCTGCTTGATGTTCTTCTGCTGCGCGATGTAATTGGTCATCGCCTCGATCTTCATGTCCGAGTGGGCGTCGGTGCGGAAGTGCCAGTAGCTGCATTTGGCGTTGGTCATCTGCGGCGCCTGGGCGGCGTAGTTCAGGTAGACGATCTCCTCGCCCGGGTTGCGGCTGTTGTGCTTCTCGATGGCTTCCTGCAGCGCGATGCCCACCGCCGACGAGCTGGCGCCCTGCACCACGTAGCGGATGTTCTGGCCGATGATGGTGTTGAGCTGGCTCAGTGCTTCCTGGGCCGAGAGCCGGTTGTCGAAGGGCACGATCTCGAACTTCACCCGCCCCGCCCAGCCCTGGTCGCTGGCCAGTCTGGCGCTGTACTGGAAGCTCTTGAGCACGTTCAGGCCCAGGCCCGCCATGGGGCCGGACATGGCATCCAGCGAGGCTATCCTGACGGTGCCGGCAGGCTGTGCCGAGGCGGCGGTCGCGCAGGCCAGGGCGATGGCGCACAGGGGCGCCTTGAAATTCATCTTCATGCATGTCTCCGTTCTTTGGGGGGCCTTGTCTCCGCGGCATTTCTGCGTTGCAGAATGCGCGCTGGAGACACCCAAAAATTCTAGGAAGAACGCCCCCCGGGGGTGTTCGGATTCGCACCAGCATGAAACCAGCCCCCAGCCCCGCCCCGCTGCCCGGCAGAAGACGCCCCCGCCAGTCGCGCGCGCAGCACACCTCGCAGGCCCTGCAGGACGCCTTTGTTCGGCTTTTGGTCGAGCGCGGCTATGCCGCCATCACCATCCGCGAGATCGTCATGGTGGCGGGCACCGGGCTAGGCAGCTTCTACGAGTATTTCGCCAGCAAGGAAGACCTGGCGCGCGTCAGCCTGCACCTGCGCACCAAGGCGCTGCTGCTGGCCCTGCGCGGGGTGGCGGCCAGCCATGGGGGGCGGCCGCTGTCGGAGATCGTCGAGGCGGTGGTGGATTCGCAGATCGAGGCCCACCGCGACCAGCCCGCCGAGTGGGGCGGGCACTACCTGCTGGAGCGCCACTATTCCGGCGCCGAGGCCTACCGCAAGATGTACGAACGCTTCGTGGACGCCTGGGCCGGCGCCATCGAGGCGGCCGCCGGCCTGCCGAGCGGCTACCCGGTGCGCGATGCCGCCCGGGTGAGCCAGACCATCATGTACGGCCTGTTCTCCCACACCTACATGGGGTCGGACTGCCCGCCCGACGTGCAGCTGCTGCGCCAGCGTGCCTGCACGGCAATCAAGGCCTACCTGCTGGCAGCCTGAAGAGCAGACAGTACTGGCCCCACAAACATCACCGACGATAGCGCGCCGTGAGCGTGGCCTTGCCCAGGCTGTGGGCGTTGATCATGTAGCCAGCCAACGCAGCAGTGGCGTCGGCAGGCAGGTCCAGGCGCGGCACCTTGAGCGCATGCACGGTGAAGATATAGCGGTGCGGCGCATCGCCCTCGGGCGGGCAGGTGCCGCCCCAGGCAGCCACGCCGTAGTCAATGCGCACATGGCTGGCGCCTGCGGGCAGCTTGGCGCCGCCCGCTGCGCCAGCGTCGGGCCGCAGCTCGGCTGTGCTGGCGGGGATGTTGACTACCGACCAGTGCCACCAACCCGAGCCCGTGGGCGCATCCGGGTCGTAGGCAGTGATGGCAAAGCTCTGCGTGCCCGCGGGTGCGCCGCTCCAGCGCAGGGCGGGCGACTGGTTGTCACCCGCGCAGCCAAAGCCCTTGAACTCGAAGCGCTGGGGCAGCGTGCTGCCTTCGGCAAAGTCGGGGCTGGTGAGGGTGAAGGCCTGGGCTGGGGCGGCCAGTGCAAGGCCCAGGGCGGCGGCGGCGGTGAGGGCGCGAAGGGGGCGCGAAAGAGGAAAAGACATCAGAAAGGCTCCTTGCGATAGCGGGGTCGAACAAGGCCTTGATGGTGCGGTGCGCCGCGCCATGGCACTGGCCCGGCGGCGTCAAAGGTTGTGCGCGGCGCGTCAGGGGGACCTGCGCCCGATCCAGCACCACCGTTCTGGCTGAGCTAGTCGAAGCCTCTCGCGGCGCTTCGACAAGCTCAGCGTGAACGGGTTTTGTTGTTGGCGAGGGGGCTTCGATTCAGCATTAGGGCCGCAGCTGCGAGGGCGGAAAACCAAAACGCTCGCGGAACGCTGCGCTGAAGCGGCTGTGTGACTCGTAGCCACAGCGGGCCGCAATCTCGGACACCTGCAGCGCGGAGCTTTGCAGCAGCATGAGCCCCGTCTCCAGCCGCACATCGCGCAGGCACTGGCTCACGGTTTCGCCCTCTTGCGCCAGGCGGCGCTGCAGGGTGCTGGCGCTCATCGCAAACGCGGCGGCGATGCGCTCCAGCGTCCAGTTGGCCTGCGGGCTGGGGCCGATGAGGCGGCGCACACGCTCGGCCCAGCCCAGTTCGCCGGGCGGGGCAAACACGATGCCCGCCTCGGCCAGCATCAGCAGCACTTCGAGCGCGCGGTGTTCGCGCAGGGCCTGCGAGCTGGCCTCGCTCTCCAGCGCCGCCACGGCACGCATGTAGCTGTCTTCAAACGCCGCGTCGGCCGCCAGGCCCGCGCAGCCTTGCACCGCAGGCACAGCCGCAAACTGGCCGAACTGGCGGTGAAACTGCGCCACCAGCTCCGGCGCAAAACACAGGAGCCGCGCCACGTAGCGGCCCTGCGGGGCGGGGTCGTTGACGATCTCCCACTGTGCGCCGCGTGGCAGCACAAACACGCGCCCGCTGGGGTAGCGATGCCCGCCACCGGGCGTGACCAGGTGCTTGGTGCCCGACACCACCCAGCCCACCGAATCCATGCGCACCGTGACAGTGTGGATGCGGTGGTGGACCGTGGTGGCAATCTGCAGGGACAGTGCGGGTTCCATCATCTCTCTCTCCCTTGTGGCGCCCGCTCCATCCATCGCGCTGCGCCGTGCTGGGTGGCGGCAGGCTTTGCGCGGGCGCGGGGTGCCGTCAGCGCGTGCGCTCGCGCGTCACGCCCACATCGATATCGCCAAACACGGTCACGCCGCTGGCGCCCTGCGATGGCTGCGGGCTGGCGGGGTCGCTGGACCGTGCGGAGCCCGGCGTGCTGCTGCAACCGCCCAGCACAGCAGCAACAGCAACGACCACCAGCGCGGTTCGCCACACGCCCAGGGCGGGCGATGCGGCGGGCTTGCCGCCGTGGGGCGTCATCCTTCGCCGCCCAGGTGGTTGCCGAGGATGCCCGCCAGCTCGAACATGCCTGCGCTGTCCTTGCCGAACACGGCGCGCAGCTTGTCGTCGGCGACGATGGTGCGCTTGTCCTTGGGGTCCTGCAGGTTGTGGGTCTTGATGTATTCCCACATCTTCTTGACGGCCTCAGGGCGGGCCACGGGCTCGTTGCCGATCACGGCGGCCAGGGCGGCGCTGGGCGCCTTGCCTGCGGCAGCCTTGCGCGGGGCTTTGGCGGCGGTGGTTTTGGCGGCAGCCTTCTTTGCAGGGGCTTTTTTGGCCGCTGCGCCCGTCTTGCTTGCCTTGGCAGCTACTGTTTTTGCAGCAGCGCCAGGGCGCGGCGGGAACTTGCTGGGCGCAAACTCAAAGTTGACCTTGCCCGCCTCCTTGTCCCACGCCAGGTGGGCCTTGAAGTTGCGGCGCGTGCGCATGCTCACAAACTTGTCGAGCAGGTCGGTCTTGCCGGTCTCCAGCAGCTTGGTCATCTGCTCGCGCTCCACGGGCTGCTGCAGGATGATCTTGCCGCTCTTGAAGGTGCAGCTGGGCGTGGGCTGTGCGGTGGTGGGCACGGCCTTGCTGCACACGTAGTTGCTGCCGTGCTCGTGCACTTCCGAGCCACAGATGGGGCAGGCCCCCAGCGAGGCGTCGTCAAACTCGACTATCTCGCCAGACTCTTCGCCCTTCTTGTCGTCGCCAAAGTCGAATTCGAGCTTGTAGTTGTGCGCCTCGTCGTCGTACTTGATGACGATCTCGGACGTGAACGGCCAGCCCGCCTTGGAGCGGAAGCCCTCCAGCGGGCCGATCTTCTTGTCGCGCAGCAGGGTGTTGGCCTCAGCCGTTTCAAAGGTGCGGCCTGCGGGCGACTTGCCGAAGCTGAAGCCACAGCCCTCGGCGCCCGCCTTGCCTACACAGGCAAAGCGGCGGTAGTTTTCCTTCACCACGCCGCCGCAGTTGGGGCAGGGCGATTCGAGCGTGGCGTAGTCGCCAGGGATGGTGTCGCGGTCGTATTCCTTGGCCTTCTTGACCATGCGCTCGGTCATGGCGGCGATCTCGGCCATGAAGGCTTCGCGGCTCAGTTGGCCCTTTTCCATCTGCGAGAGCTTGTACTCCCACTCGCCGGTCAGGTCGGCGCGGCAGAGCTCCTCGACCTCCAGCCCGCGCAGCAGCGTCATGAGCTGGAAGGCCTTGGCCGTGGGGATGATCTCGCGGCCTTCGCGCAGCATGTACTTTTCAGTCAGCAGGCCTTCGATGATGGCTGCACGCGTGGCAGGCGTGCCCAGGCCTTTTTCCTGCATGGCTTCGCGCAGTTCGTCATCGTCGATCTGCTTGCCAGCGCTTTCCATGGCACCGAGCAGTGTGGCTTCGGAGTAGCGGGCGGGCGGCTTGGTCTTGAGGCCCTTGGGGTCAACCTGCAGGGTGTTGACCATCTCGCCGGGTTTGACGGGCACCAGGTTCTGGCCCTTGTCGCCGTCCTTGCCGCCTTCGACTTCGTCGGCCGCTTCCTTGCCATAGATGGCCAGCCAGCCGGGCTTGACCAGCACCTTGCCTTCGGTCTTGAAGCTGTGCGGGGCCACGGTGCTGATGCGCGTGGTCACCGTGTATTCGGCGCTCGGGAAGAACACCGCCATGAAGCGGCGCACGACCAGGTCGTACAGCTTTTGCTCGGCTTCGCTCAGGCCGCTCGGTGCCTGCAGCGTGGGGATGATGGCAAAGTGATCGCTGACCTTGCTGTTGTCGAAGATGCGCTTGGACGGGCGCACGTAGTTGTTGTTCAGCGCGGTGAGCGCGTGCGGCGCCAGGTGGCGCATGCCGCTGTCGGCCAGCATTTCAAAGGTTTGCTTGGCGACAGGCAAATAGTCCTCGGGCAGCGCGCGCGAGTCGGTACGCGGGTAGGTCAGGGCCTTGTGGCGCTCGTACAGGCTTTGCGCCAGGGCCAGCGTGGTCTTGGCACTGAAGCCGAACTTGCCGTTGGCCTCGCGCTGCAGGCTGGTCAGGTCGAACAGCAGGGGCGACGCCTGGGTGGTGGGCTTGCTCTCTTCGGTGACGGTGGCCTGCTTGCCGCGCACAGCGTTGGCAATGGCCTGCGCTTCGGCGGCAGACCACACGCGGTCGGCCTTGGCCTCCGCATCTTCGCCCTTCTTCCACTTGGGGTCGAACCACTTGGCAGGGTACTCACCCGCTTCAGCGCCGAAGGTGGCGTGGATTTCCCAGTAGTCGCGGCTCACGAACTTGCGGATTTTTTCTTCGCGCTCCACCACCAGCGACAGCGTGGGCGTCTGCACCCGGCCCACGGTGGTCAGGAAGAAACCTCCGTCGCGCGAGTTGAACGCCGTCATGGCGCGTGTGCCGTTGATGCCCACCAGCCAGTCGGCCTCGGAGCGGCTGCGCGCCGCGCTGGCCAGGCCCGCCATTTGCTGCTCGGAGCGCAGCGCGTCAAAGCCCTCGCGGATGGCCTGCGGCGTCATGGACTGCAGCCACAGGCGCTTGACGGGTTTGCCCAGGGGCTTGGCACCACCGGCGTACTGCTCGATCAGGCGGAAGATCAGCTCCCCCTCGCGGCCCGCGTCACAGGCGTTGATGAGTTCGGTCACGTCCTTGCGCTTTGCCTGCTTGACCACCGCGTTCAGGCGGCTCTTGGTCTTGTCCACGGGCTTCAGGTCAAAGTACGGCGGGATCACCGGCAGGTGCGCAAAGCTCCACTTGCCGCGCTTCACATCGAACTGCTCGGGGGCCTGGATCTCCACCAGGTGGCCCACGGCGCTGGTGACGACATAGCGGTCGTTCTCGAAGTGGTCTTCGTGCTTCTCGAACTTGCCCGCCACGGGGGTCAGTGCGCGCACGATGTCTTGCGCCACCGAGGGTTTTTCTGCAATTACCAGGGTCTTGGTCATTTTTTGGTTTCTCGCCAGTCTGGCTGTCCGGCATCCGGCCGGTCGCTTCTACAATCCGTTGCCTCACGCGTACACGCGCACGCGCATGTGTGTGCATATTCAAGTTAACAGAGTTTTTGCCATGCCCCGCACCGCACCGCCCGCTGCCCCCACTGTTGCACCAGGCCGCCGCATCCAGACGCGGCGCTCGGGCGTGCACGGCAAGGGCGTGTTTGCCGTGCAGGATATTGCAGAGGGCGAAGTCCTTGTCGAATACACGGGCGAAGTGATCGGCTGGCAGGAAGCGCAGGACCGGCACCCGCACGACCCCTTGCAGCCCAACCACACGTTCTACTTCCATGTGGATGAAGACTATGTGATCGACGCAAAGTTCGGCGGCAATTCGTCGCGCTGGATCAACCACAGCTGCAACCCCAACTGCTACGCCGACGAGCGGGACGGCCGCATTTTCATCACCGCGCTGCGCAACATCAAGGCGGGCGAAGAGCTGAACTACGACTACGGCCTGATCATCGAAGAGCGCTACACCCCGAAGCTCAAGGCCGAGTACCCCTGCTGGTGCGGCAGCCCCAACTGCCGGGGCACGCTGCTCGCGCCCAAGCGTGGCTGGGCGCCGCCGGTGCCGCTGCCGCCGTCCAAACCTTCCGCCAAGGCCGCCAAAAAGGCCCGGCGATGAATGCCCCCATCCGCTGGCCCGCCGAGGCCATCTGGGAGGCGGTGTCACCGCTGCTGCCGGGCTTCACTGTCGAGGTGCTGCCCACCATCGACTCCACCAACACCGAACTCATGCGCCGCGCGCGCGCAGGCCGGTGCGAGCCCACCCTGCTGGTGGCCGAGCAGCAGACCGCCGGGCGCGGGCGGCTGGGGCGGGTGTGGCAGAGCGATGTGGGGGCTTCGCTGATGATGTCTTTGGGCCTGCCGCTGGCGCCCAAGGATTGGTCCGGACTGTCGCTGGCTGTGGGGGTGAGCGTGGCCGAGAGCCTGCAGCCCGTGCTGCCGCCACTGGGCGCCAACCAGCCCGCGCGCGTCGGCCTGAAGTGGCCCAACGACCTCTGGCTGGGCGGAGCCGCAGGCGACCGCAAGCTGGGCGGCATCCTGGTGGAGACCGCGAGTTTTGTGGCGCCCCAGGCGATCTCCGCCCAGACGGGCGCCTGCACCACACGCTATGTGGTGGTGGGCATTGGCATCAACGTACTGCCCCGCAGCCCCGAAGGCATGAGCATGCCCCCTGGCAGCCTGCAGGAGGTGGAGCCGGGCCTGGATGCGCCTACTGCCCTGCAGCGCATCGTGCCCCCGCTGGCAGCCATGCTGCAGGCGTTTGAAGGCTATGGCTTTGCGCCCATGCAGCCCCGCTTTGCGGCCCGCGATGTGCTGCAAGGCCGTGCCGTGACCTTGAGCGACGGCCACACCGGCACCGCGCACGGCGTGGGTGACGATGGCGCCCTGCTGGTGCACACCGCGGGCGGAATGCAGGCCATCACCAGCTCCGAAATCAGCGTCCGGCCCAGCGCCGTGCCGCCGGTCTAAGAACGCCACAGAAAGGCACTCCCCCCATGCTCCGACTCGCCGTGATCGTGCTGCTGCTGGCCAACGCGGGCTACTTCGCGTGGTCGCAGGGCCATCTGCGTCCCTGGGGCTGGGCCCCGCAGGAGCAGGCCGAGCCCCAGCGCATGAACCAGCAGATCCGGCCCGAGACGCTGCAGATCCTGAAGGTGAATGCGAGCAAGACCTCCTCGGGCGCGCCCGTGCCCGCCCCTGCCGCACCGTCTGCGCCCACCGCAAGCACCACCACCGCCGCCGACAACCCCGCATCCGCCGCCGCCCCGGCCGCCGACCCCGGCGAGTGCCTGCAGGCCGGTGTGTTTGACGAACGCCAGGCCGAGGCCCTGCGCTCCGCCGCTGCAACCCTGCCCCAAGGCAGCTGGGCGCTGGAGCCCACACCCATTGCAGGCCGCTGGATGGTCTACATGGGCCGCTTTGAAGACCAGGAAACGCTGGACCGCAAGCGGGCCGAACTGCGCGCCCGCAAGGTGGACCACGACCGCGCCGGGGGCACGCTCGAACTGGGCCTGTCGCTGGGCCGCTTCACCACCAAGGAGGCCGCCGAGCGCGAGCTGGCCAACCTGGGCACCAAGGGCGTGCGCACGGCCCGCGTGGTGCAGGAGCGCCCCGACGCCCCCGGCTTCACACTGCGCCTGCCCGCCGTGAACGATGCCCTGCGCCCCCAGCTGGACGCCCTGCGCAGCGCCATGGCGGGCAAGACGCTGCGCACCTGCGGCTGAGAACCTGCTCCAGGCCCCCTCATCCCCACCGCGCCACCATGAGCGAAGAGCCGACATCTATCCAGTGCGGCGAGCACGGCGAAGCGGCGCCCACCTACATCTGCGGCCACCTGTGCCGCCACCCGGTGCAGCGCTGGTTTTGCGATGCACCCTCGCCAGACACCCCCTACCCGGACGCTTGGTGCGCCAGCTGCAACGCCGAGCTGATGCGGCATGGGGGCGAGTGGAACGAACACAACGCGCAATGCCTGGACCTTCAGATCCTGTGCCACCACTGCTACCAGGACGCCATGGCGCGCAGCGTGGAGGCCCTGGACGGCGATGCCGAAGCAGCCTGGATTGATGCGGTGACGCAGGGCCACCACACGCTGCGGGACAAGCAGCGCGCGCTGGAACAGGACCACGGCATCTCGCGCTTTGAGCGCTGGGACTACGATCAGTCCGCTGGCACCTTGACCTTCTCGGACGGCGGTGTGCCCCGTGTGGTGGCCGACATCGAGTTCATCGGCTCGGTGTCGGAGGCCAGCGGCACCTGGCTGTGGGCCTGGGCCAATTTCCACAACGAGACCCCGGTGGTATCGCGCATCGCGGCGGTGCGGGAGTTTGGCGAAGCCCAGGGCTTCCCGCACCTCACGGTGCCGCTGTGGAAGGGCGATGCCACCGATGGCTGGGAGCTGGCGGGTGTGGCCGCCCAGGTGCTGGGCGCCCAGGGCGTGTACCGCGTGCCCACGGCCCGGGGCTTTCTGTACATGGCACTGATGTCGGTACAGAGGATGGCGTAAGCACCGCCACTACGTCAGCGCAGCGCTACATCAAAGGTATGGCGCGCGTCTCGCCCTGCCGCAGGAGCCAGACGCGGTCCTGCGGCAGGCCACGCTGCGCCAGCGCGGCGGCCAGGTCGCGCGGCGGGTGGTCGAAGGCCTCCTGCGTCAGCATGAACGTGCCCCAGTGCACGCCCATGGCCTGCCTGGCTTCCACATCCAGCATCAGCTGCACGGCGTCTTCGGGGTTCACGTGCATGGGCTTCATGAAGTCGCGGGGCAGGTAGGCACCGATGGGCAGGGCCAGAAAGTCCACGGGCCCCAGGCGCTGGCGGATGGCCTTGAAGTCGTCGCTGTAGCCCGTGTCGCCCGGGAACAGAAAGCGCCAGGGCGCAGCCGCCTGCGGGCGCACCCATTCCAGCAGATACCCGCCCCACAGCGAGGCATTCGTGTCCCACGGGGTGCGGCGACTCCAGTGCTGGGACGGCGTGAACACCACGCGCACGCCGGGGGCGATGTCGGCGTGCTCCCACCAGTTCAGCGCGGTGACGGAGCCCATGCCCCGCTGGGTGAACCAGTCGGCCAGCCCCAGTGGCACCACAAAGCGGGGCGACTGGCCCGCGTCGCGCAGGCGGCGCAAGGTGCCGTAGCACAGGTGGTCGTAGTGGTTGTGCGAGATCAGCACCACGTCGATGGGCGGCAGCTCCTCGGGCGCCAGGGGCGCGGGCACGCGGCGCGGGGCGCCGAAGCGGCCCAGGGGGCCCGCAAAATCGCACAGCGTGGGGTCCATCAACACGTTCAGGCCCGCCACCTGCAGCAGCATGGAGACATGGCCCAGCCAGGTGATCACGGGCGCCTGCTGGCGCTGTGCCAGGCGCGCCGGGTCCACGGGCTGCGTCCACTGCCGGGCAAAGGCCTCGTAGCCGCCCGCCGGTTCGCTGCGCGGCTTGAAATCGCCGCGCAGCGAGCGCCAGACCATTTCGTACCAGGGGAAGTTGCCGATCACCACGGCAGGGTGCGTGTTGGCAAAGCGGCGGGGCGGTGGCGTCATGGGGGTGCTGCGTCAGTGCGGTGAGGTCGCATGATGCCGGATGGCAGGTTCCGTGGCGGGTGGCCAGGGCATCGCCGCTGCGGCGCAGGCCCGGCCCTCCGCCAGATCAGCCCTCCGCCACCACATCCCGCGCCACAAAACGCACGCTGAAGCGCGCCCCCGGCGGCTGCTGGCCGGGGCGCGCGTCTTCGAGCGTGACCTCGGCGCCATGCTGGCGTGCGATCTCCAGCACGATGGGCAGGCCCAGGCCGGAACCGTCGGCCTCGCTGCCCAGCGCGCGGTAGAAGGGCTGGAACACCAGCTCGCGCTCGGCCTCGGGGACGCCGGGGCCGGAGTCTTCGACCTGCAGCAGCAGCACCTGGCCAAAGGTGTCGGCCAGCACGCGGGCGGTGACCACGCCGGGTTTCTCGGCCGTGGAGGGGGTGTAGTTGATGGCGTTGTCGAGCAGGTTGCGCACCAGCTCCTTGAGCAGCGTGGGGTTGCCGTCCAGGGCCACGCCAGGGGTGCCGGGTTCGGCGCCGTCGTAGCCCAGGTCGATGTGTTTGTCGAGCGCACGCGGCACGGAGTCGCGCACCACCTCGATGGTCAGGCGCGCCAGGTCGCAGGGCTGGCGCGCAAACGCCACGCCGCCGCCTTCGGCGCGTGCCAGGGCCAGCAGCTGGTTGACGGTGTGGGTGGCGCGAATGCTGGAGCGGCCGATCTGCTGCAGCGAGCGCTTGAGTTCTTCGGTGCTGGTGCCTTCGCGCTGGGCCAGGTCGGCCTGCATGCGCAGGCCCGCCAGCGTGTACTTGAGCTCGAGCGCGTCGTCG
>NZ_JBWKZU010000072.1:0-21243 GCF_059424825.1 Acidovorax sp. GW101-11A03
TTGTCTTCGTCTTGCGTGGCATTCATGCTCCTTGTTGACATGCTATGCCTCACACACAAAACATCTGACAGGCTCGCAGGGCATCGGACTTCTATCTAACTGCAGTACGCCATGGTGGCCCACTACCAGAATGGCCACAGCACCGGCCTCGACAAATACATCGAGAAGGTGCTGGCCCGCGTGTGAAAGGGCCAGCGCTTGTCGTGGTGGATGCCGACCATGCTGCACACCTTCCCCGATTCGCTGGCCTACGACCAGAAGCTGCAGGACACCGACTTAGCGTATCTGTTCTCTTCTGAGAAAGCGCTGGGGTTGCTGGCGGAGAACTATGTGGGGTTGCCGTTTTGAGCTGCGGAGTGCGTCCCAGTAAAGTGCCTGATGGGGGGCGGCGCTGTTACTGCGCCATTTGAAGCATGCCGAAATTCAAATGCGTACTAGGGTTTCCCACTGCAAGCATTTTTTATGGATTTGACACCCGAAACGGCCATGCCTTAGGCTCAAAAATCATGCGCATCACAAGATCAACGTTCCGTCATGGAAGCGTTTTGCCAGAGGCGATGGACGCAATCCTCGCCTTACCGGATTCACTTCTCCACCACACCGCCCACAATCGTCGACATCCGAAGTCGCTTTATTCGCGATCTCTAAGCCTCGTGGGTAGCCAATGGCACGACGTCCTCGACAAGGTCGAAAAATTCCAATGGACATTCGCTATTACGCAGAAGGATGATTCGCTTCCCGACATCATCACGGCTTATCGTGCACTGCTCTTCTCACTCTACGAACATTTAGACGCCTCGTATGGATGCATACGAGCACTGGTTCCCTCAAAAGGGACAAGCGACCCTTTGCTCGATACGCATTTTTTGGACCGATCCAAAGTTCCTGGGTGGTCTGATTTCAGATCTCGTGTACGGCCTTATGTGCAGAACCATATCGGGGCGGTTGTCAATTCGCTCAAACACAACCAAGCTGAGCTTTCGTTCATGTACCTGCATCATCTCGAAGATGTTAGAGCTGGCTACTACGTTTGCGATGTTCAGAGTTCTGGTGCCCTTGGTCCCTCTGTACGTGTTCATCCAGACGGAAACTCCGGTTTTTCGTTTGCGCGAGACATGCTCCTGCACTTTTGGAATCTGTACTTTGTTAGTTCAGAGCTCTCTGAAGTCATTCGCCGCGTTGTTCCTGACAGCAATCAACAAGCACCGAGAACGCGTGACGATTCACTCAACTCCGTGTTCGAAAGGTTGGCGCAGCGCATCGCAGGCATTCCACTTGCCTTCTTTCCCGACGAAGTTCACAAGCCTTGTCCCCTCGCACGATGGAATCCGAGCGCAAATGAATTGACCATCGAGATGCCCGGGGCGGTACGACCGCGCAGACTTCCCAAGACTTACCGGATTTTGACTTCGGTAAACGTCGACATGGCACACGCAAGTAACAAGCTCCCATACTTCGGGCGAAATGCGGCTTAGCTAAGTGCTAAAGCGGTCGGGTATATAGCCAGTCGCCTGTATCAAAGTTAGTGGCTGCTGCTCATTAAAAAGGTCTCCCAGCAACCCCCAGACACAAACAAAAAGCCCGGCACTAGCCGGGCTTCCCACTTTCAAACCTCCCTCACTTGCAGCTAAAACTGCCCGCACTCTCCACATCCCCCGTCCCGTTGTACCGCGCCACCTTGGGGTACACGCACAACGGCCGTGTCCGGTTGGCAGACCAGCTGGCAGGCAGTTCGGCGTTGACCACCTTGGCCCCCGCGCCACGCGCGTTCGCCGTCACGCTGTCGGGCGCCTTGCCCTGTTCCACCCACGCCACCAGCGGGGCCAGCATATCGAACTGGTCGGTGGCGGGGCCGCCGGAGCAGTGGTTCATTCCGGGCACCAGGTACAGGCGGGCAAAGTCGTCGGCCTTGCCGCCGTGGGTTGCCTGCACGCGGTCCATCCAGTTCGCGGTGTCGATGGGCGAGAACACGCCGTCGGCCACGCCGTGGTAGACCATCATCTTGGCGCCCCGGTTGCGCAGGGCGCTCAGGTCAGCCGCGTTGGGGGGCGTCATGTACGACCAGGATGACTCGGTGTAGACCGGCGTGGTGGCGAACATCTTCGGGTAGTCCGCGTCCATGCTGAAGTTCATTGCGTACTGCAGGCCGGTGGTGGCCTTGAAGGCGTCTAGCGTGGAGGGCGGGGTGGTGAACAAGAAGGCCACGGCACCCGCGTCGCGCGTGGTGGGGGCGTTGAAGTGCCAGAACGCAAAGTTGCTGCCTGCCACGCCGGGGTCGAACCAGGTGCCGGTGTACAGGGCTTCGCCCTTGCTGTTTTGGGGCCCGGCAAAGATGCTGGCCAGCACGTTCTTTTGCTCGGCAGAGATGCACGATCCATCCCGCGCGGTATTGGCAGCAGTGCAGGTGGGCACGTCGCGCTGCAGGTTGAATGCGGCCTGGCAGGCCTGCACGTCGTTCACCTGGCCGTCGGTGGCGCCGTCCAGCGCGTCGCAGCGCTCCACGATCTTGCGGCCGATGAGCTGGAACTCGGCGGGGCTCACGGCCTTGGTCAGGTCGGGCTGGCCGTTGGCGTCCTTGGTGGCCACTTTGGCGTACTGCTGGGCCTTCCACAGCTGCGCGGTGGCAGCCTTGGGCAGGCTGAAGCCGGGGTTGCCCGCCAGCACGCCGTCGTACTGGTCGGCATAGCGCGATGCGGCCACCATGGCGTGGCGCCCGCCGTTGGAGCAGCCGGCGATGTACGAGCGGTCGGGGCCCTTGCCGTAGGCGCCCTTGATCAGGTCTTTGGCCATGGGCGTGAGGGTGCCCACGGCCTGGTAGCCATAGTCGCGCCGGGCCTGGGGGTCCAGCCCGAAGAAGGGCGTGGGCGCGCCGTGCCCCGCGTCAGAGCTGAGCACGGCAAAGCCTTGCACCAAGCCGGGGGCCACGGGCGCAGCGCCGCTCACCGCGCCGAGCGCGGTCACCACGCTGCCGTCCAGCCCGCCGTTGGCCTGGTGCAGAAAGCGGCCGTTCCAGTGGACGGGCAGACGGATCTCAAAACCGATGGCGTAGCTGGCGCCGTCCACGGGGCCGGTGCGCTCTTTCATCTTGCCTTTGACGAGGCAGTGCGCGGGCGCCTGGGTGGTGTTGCCCTGCAGGGTGATCGGGCCTTCGGCCACCATTTCTGCCGAGGTGATGCGCGTGTTGGGCAGCGCAAGGCTCTGGGCCAGCGCGGTGCAGTTTTTCAGCGTGGCGGGTGTGGCGGCGCCGAGCTGCGGTGGGGGCGTGGTGCGCGGTGCGCTGGCGCAGCCCGCCAGCAGCGTGGCGCTGCCGACCAGGGCAATCGCCATGGCCGACAGGGGGAGGGGGCGCGGGAGGGGGTGTGGCATGCGGGTCTCCGAAGGGTGGAGGGTGTGCCCCGCGCTCTGGGCGAGGGGGGGCACACCCCAAGAAAAAAGGCCCGGGCCGCAGGGGCCAGGGCCTGGGCGCGCTACTTGCAGCTGAAGCTGCTGGCGCTTTCGATGTCACCCGTGCCGTTGTAGCGTGCGACCTGGGGGTAAGGGCACAGGGGGCGGGTGCGGGTGGCCGACCAACTGGCGGGCACGTCGGCGTTGGCGCCGGCAGCGTTGCCCTTGCCGCGCACGCTGGCCAGCACGGTGGCGGGGGCTTCTCCCTTTTCCACCCAGTTCACCAGCGGGGTCAGCATGTCGAACTGGTCGGTGGCGGGGCCGCCGGAGCAGTGGTTCATGCCGGGCACGCGGTAGAAGCGGGCGAAGTTGCTGGCGTCGCCGTTGTTGGCGGCGCGCACGCTGTCATACCAGGCGGTGGTGTCGTCGCTGGAGAAGATCGGGTCGCTGGTGCCGTGGTAGACCATCATCTTGGCGCCCCGGTTCTTCATGGCCGACAGGTTGCTGGGGTTGGGCGGTGTCATGAACGACATGGCGCTTTCGGTGTACACGGCGCTGGTGGCGTTCACGCGGGCCAGCATGGTGTCCACGTTGCCGGTCAAGGCGAACACGGGGCCGTTGAAGGTGGCGGGGTCTTCGGGTGGCACCGACCAGATCAGGCCCACGCCGCCCGAGTCCAGCACCAGCGGTGCCGTGAACTCCCAGAAGCCATAGCCCGCGCCTGCCAGCCCTGCGTCGTAGGGGAAGCTGGTGTAGATCTTGTTGCCCGCGCTGGTGGTGGGGCCGCTGAAGATCTTGGCAATGCCTGCCTTCTGGTCGGCAGACAGGCAGGTGCCGTCGCGGCCGCCGCTGCAGGTGGGCACGTCGCGTTGCAGGTTGAAAGCGGCCTGGCAGGCGCCGGTGTCCTGCACCAGCCCGTCGGTGCTGCCATCCAGCGCATCGCACTTGGCCAGCACGGCGTTGGAGACCAGCGCGCGCTCGGCCGTGGTGAAGCCGGTGGACAGGTCGCCAGGCGTGCTGGCCAGCGACGCATAGATCTTGCCGCTGGCAATGTTGGCGATGGCCGCCTTGGGCAGGTTGAAGCCGGGGTTGCCCACCAGGTAGCCGTCGTACTGGTCGGCAAACCGCGACGCGGCCACCATGGTGTGGCGCCCGCCGTTGGAGCAGCCGCCAAAGTACGAACGGTCGGGGCCCTTGCCATAGGCGGTCTGGATGGCGCTCTTGGCCATGGGGGTGAGTTTGGCCACGGCCTGGTAGCCGTAGTCCAGCCGTGCCTGCGGGTCGATGCCGAAGTTGGGGCCCATGGCGGCTTCGTGGCCCGCGTCGGAGCTGATGACGGCAAAGCCCATGTTCAAGGCGTTGTTCAAACCCGCCCCGCCGTTGACGGCGCCCGTGGCTGCAACGATGTTGCCGTCGATGCCCCCGTTGCCCTGGTAGAAGAAGCGGCCGTTCCAGGTGTTGGGAAGGCGCATTTCAAAGCCGATGGCGTAGCTCTTGCCGTCCACCGAGCTCACACGCTGGTGCATCTTGCCGGTGATCTGGCAGTGCGCGCGCACTGCCGTGCCTGCGACGGTCAGCGTGCCTTCTGCAATCGGGTTGGCGGCGGTGATCGTGGTGTTGGGGAAGTTGATGCGCGTCGCCAGCTCGCTGCACGACTGCAAGGCGCCCGGTGTGGCGGCTGCCAGCTGGGGCAATCCGGGTTCGGACGATCCGCCGCAGGCGACAAGCAGTGCGGCGGGCAACGCTGCCATGGCCGCTAGGGTCGCCCGAGAGGCTCGGGACTGGGGGTGTGCACGCATTCCTGACTTTTTTCTTCTGAAGTTCATGCTGTTGTCTCCGGTTTTTTTGAGGCGCAAGGAATCCCGCAGCGCGGCCTCAACACGCTGTGGGAGGGAGATCGTTCAGATGGGTGTTGCTACTATTTATGTAGCTATAGGTGCTTATCCATCAGGCGGTAGCGGCCATTTTTGGCTTGATTTCCAGTGCCTGGGCAATGCGCTGGCGCAGCATGGCCGCGCGCATCTCGAACTCGGGCAGCACCCACTGGGCCAGTGCCTGGGCCGGGGTGCTCCAGCGCTCATCCTGGGCCACGGCGCTGATCTCGCCCCAGGCCCAGTCCAGCAGCACCAGCGCCACGGCGCGCAGGTAGTCATCGGCCACCCAGTAGGGCAGTTCGGGGTCGGTCTGCGCGGCAATCGCCAGGGTTTGTGTGATCTCGACCAGCGCATGGCGGCGTGCGCTGGCTGCAGGGCTGGGCGCTGCGCCGGGCAGCGTGGCCAGCAGCGCGGCCAGGCCCTGGCCGCCGTCGGCCAGCACCTTGCGCACCAGCAGGTCGATCGCCTGGATCTCGTTGGTGCCCTCGTAGATCATGGCCACGCGCGCGTCGCGCACGATCTGTTCGATGCCCCATTCGCTCACGTAGCCATGCCCGCCAAACACCTGCAGGCAGGCGCTGGCGCCGTGGAAGCCCTGGTCGGTGAGCGCGGCCTTGAGCACGGGCGTGACCAGCGCACACCAGCGCTGCGCGGCGGCGCGCGCAGCGGCGTCGGTGCTGTGTTTGGCCACATCGAGCTGCAGGGCCGTGTGGTAGGCCAGCACGCGGCCGCCGTCGATCCAGGCGCGCTGGGTGTGCAGCGTGCGGCGGATGGCGGGGTGGTCCTGGATGAGGCTGGTGTCCGTGGCGCCGGGGGCGCGCATCTGGCGGCGCTCTGCGGCGTAGGCGCTGGCCTTTTGCCATGCGGCCTCCAGCAGGCCGATGCCTTGCAGGCCCACATGCAGGCGGGCGGCGTTCATCATCACGAACATGGCGTTGAGGCCCTTGTTGGGCTCGCCCACCAGCCAGCCGGTGGCGTCGTCAAAGCGCATCACGCAGGTGGGGCTGCCGTGCAGGCCCATCTTTTCTTCGATGCGTTCGCAAACGACCGCATTGCGGCTGCCGTCCTGAAGCACCTTGGGCACCAGAAACAGCGACAGCCCCTTGGGGCCCGCCGGTGCATCGGGCAAACGCGCCAGCACCAGGTGCACGATGTTGTCCGTCAGGTCGTGTTCGCCGCCGGAGATAAAAATCTTGCTGCCGTTCACCCGCGCGCTGCCGTCGGGCTGCGGCACACCGCGTGTGCGCACCAGGCCCAGGTCGCTACCCGCGTGGGCTTCGGTCAGGCACATGGTGGCCAGCCATTCACCGGTGGCCACCTTTTCCAGGTACTGGGCCTTCAGGGCATCGCTGGCGTGGTGCTTGATGCATTCGTACGCGCCATGCAGCAGGCCGGGCGCCATGGTCCAGCCATGGTTGGCACCGGCCAGCCATTCAAACAGCACACATTCGAGCACCGCCGGCAGGCCCTGTCCGCCGTCCTCGGGCGCGCAGGCCAGCGCGGGCCAGCCGCCTTGCCAGAAGGCCTGGTAGGCGTCGCGGAAGCCGGGTGGCGTGTGCACCTGGCCTGCGTCAAACCGGCAACCCACCTCGTCGCCCGTGCGCTGCAGCGGCGCCACGGCGCTGTCCACAAACTTGGCGGCTTCCTCCAGCACCTGCGCAGCCAGCTCGCCATCGGTGTCCCCGAACGGCGCCAGCGCCTGCCACTGCGCGGGGGCCTGCAGCACCTCGGTCAGCAGGAACTGGATGTCGGTGAGGGCCTGGCGTGCTTGCATAGTTTGCTCTTGATTTGATAGCTATCGGCGCTTGATGGACGCGCGGTAACGGCTTTTTTCTTTCAAATTTCGCCGGAAGAAACCGGGTGGCCGTGTGCGCCCTGGTTTCGACAGGCTCAGCCCGAACGGGTGGGGCGAGGGTTGCGCCCGCTGTGCGTCGATACCGGCGCGCTGGCGGCGTCCCCCCCCTCAGGGGGGAAGGCGCGCCAGCGCCTCAGGGGGAGCTCAAGAATCTGCAGTAAAGCCAATCTTCTTGATCAGCGGGCCCCAGGTGTCGTACTCGGCCTTCTGCCAGCGGGCTTGCTCTTCGGGCGTCGAGCCGTGGGGCATCAGGCCCACGATGGCCAGGCTGTCGATGACCGACTTTTCCTTCAGCGCGGCATTGATGGCAGCGTTCGCAGCGGAAATCACCGGCTTGGGCGTGGCGGCCGGGGCGTAGAAGCCAAACCATTCCTCGGTGGTCAGCTCAGGGAAGCCTTGCTCGGCAAACGTGGGCACGTCGGGCACATACTGCGAGCGCTTGGGGCCCGAGGTGGCCAGGATGCGCAGCTTGCCTGCCTTGTAGTTGGCGATGAAGTCACCGTGCGGCGTGACCATGGCGGCGACCTGCCCGCCCACCACGTCCGTCACGCCAGGGATGGAGCCTCGGTAGGGCACATGGCGCAGGTCCACACCGCTGTTGATGCCCAAGAGCGCGCCCAGGAAGTGGGGCGTGGAGCCCGCACCGGGCGAGCCGTAGCTCGCGTCCTTGGGGTTGGCCTTGGCCCAGGCCAGAAAGTCCTTCACGTTCTTCACGCTGGCGGGCACCATGGGGCCCACGGCCAGGCCGTGGTGCATCACGGCGGCAATCGACACGGGCGCGAAGTCCTTGTCGGTGTAGTTCATCTTGCTGTAGATGTGCGGGTAGTTGGCAATGGCCGAGACCTGCGCCAGCGCCAGCACCGAGCCGTCGGCGGGCGCGGCCTTCAGCGTCTCCAGCGCAATGCGGCCGCCCGCGCCGGGCTTGTTTTCCACCACACCCGCGTTCTTGCTGAAGGCGCTGCCGCCCCATTTTTCTGCCACGCGGCGGGCCACGGTGTCGCCCGAGCTGCCAGCGGGGAAGCCGAAGTACACCTTCACTTGCTCCACCTGGGCGTGGGCAGCAAAGGGATGCAGGGCGCCCAGCGCGGCGCTGGCGCCAAAGGCCTGGACGAGTTGTCGGCGGGTGATGGTCATGGTGTTGTCTCCTGTGTGTCGTTGAAAGCTCTGAGGGCGGTGAAAAGAAAAATGGATCAGCGTGGTGCCATGCGCAGGGCGCCGTCCAGGCGGATGACTTCGCCATTCAGGTGCCCGTTGGTCACGATGTGACAGGCCAGCTCGGCAAACTCCTCGGGCTTACCCAGGCGCGGCGGGAAGGGGATGCTGGCGGCCAGCGACTGCTGCACGGCTTCGGGCAGTTCCTTCATCAGCGGCGTGGCAAACAGGCCGGGCGCCACGGTGCACACGCGGATCGCGTGCTGTGCCAGGTCGCGTGCCATGGGCAGCGTCATGCCCGCAAGGCCCGCCTTGGAGGCGCTGTAGGCCTGCTGGCCCACCTGGCCGTCAAAGGCGGCGACGGAGGCGGTGAACATCATCACGCCGCGCTCGCCGTTGTCCAGCACGTCGAGCTTGCTGCAGGCGGCGGCAAACAGACGGCTCACGTTGTAGGTGCCGATCAGGTTGATGTTGACCACGCGCACGAAGTCTTCCAGCGGCGCGGCGCTGCCGTCGCGCTGCACCACGCGTTTGGCGCTACCGATGCCAGCCACGTTCATCAGGATGCGCGCGGGGCCGTGGGCGGCGGCTGCCTTGTCGATGGCGGCCTGCACGCTGGCGGGGTCGGTGATGTCACAGGGGCAGGCGATGCCATTGATGTCTGCAGCGACCTTCTCGGCCAGCTCGGCATTGCGGTCCAGCACGGCGACCTTGGCGCCCTGGGCGGCCAGTGCGCGTGCGGTGGCTTCACCGAGGCCCGATGCGCCGCCGGTCACGAGGGCGGCTTGTCCTTGAATCTGCATGGTGGTGTCCTTGTTGCTTCGGTTCAATGTTGGGGAACGAGGGTGAACGGCAGGCTGCCGTCGTGCAGCGCGTTCACCAGGTTGGCGCGGTGCTTGAGCACGACGCGCTGGTTGATGGAACCCTTGTCGGTGATCTCGCCCTTGTCCAGCGAAGGCGGCTCGGCCATCAGGTGGGCGCGGGCCACGCGCGTGGCGCTGCCGGTGGCCTGCGCGGCCAGCTGGTTGATCACTTTCTGGAAGTGCTGTTGCACGGGCGCGCTCTCCAGCACCTGCTGCAGGCTGGCGCCGTCCGGCAGGCCCGCCAGTGCGCGGATGCTTTGCGTGGGGATCAGCAGCGCGCCCACCTCCTTGAGGTTGATGCCGGTGATGACCGCGTCCTGCACATAGGGCGCGCAGGCGGCGATGACCTTGGCACGCATCGGGCCCACGCTCACAAAGGTGCCGGTGCTGAGCTTGAAGTCTTCGGCAATGCGGCCGTCAAACTTCAGGCCCTTGTTCAGGTCGTTCTCGTCGATCCACTTCACGGCGTCGCCCGAGCAGTAGAAGCCTTCTTCGTCGAACGCCTCGCGCGTGGCCTCGGCATTGCGCCAGTAGCCTTGGGTGATGTTGGGGCCGCGATAACGCACCTCGGTCTTGCCATCCACGGGCACCAGCTTCAGCTCCAGCCCCGGCGTGGGCACGCCGATGTCGCCCGCCTGCACGTTGGGGCTGTTCACGGCCACGCAGAAGGGGCAGCCCTCGGTCATGCCCAGGCCGGTGTTCATCACGATGCGCTCGCCCACTTCGCGCTCGGCGCTTTCAAACAGCGAGTCCCAGATGGGCTGCGAGAGTGCGGCGGCGGCAAAGAAGAACATCTGCACGCGGCTGAGCAGGTTCTTGCGCAGCTGGTCGTCGGTCTTCATGGTGTGCGCGATCACCTCGAATCCCGTGGGTACGTTGAAGTACACCGTGGGCGCGATCTCGCGCAGGTTGCGGATGGTCTCGACCATACCGGCGGGCGTGGGCTTGCCTTCGTCCAGGTACAGCGTGCCGCCGTTGTAGATGACGATGCCGAAGTTGTGGTTGCCGCCAAAGGTGTGGTTCCAAGGCAGCCAGTCCACTAGCACCAGGTCCTGCTCCACCAGCACGGGCATGGACTGGTTCATCTGCTGCAGGTTGGCGGCCCACATGCCGTGCGTGATGATCACCGCCTTGGGCGCCTTGGTAGAGCCCGAGGTGAACATGAACTTGGCAATGCTCTCGCCCGTGATGGCGGCGTGTGCGGCGTCCACAGCGGGTGTCGCCTCGGTGGCCAGCAGCGCGCTGAAGGGCGTGGTGTTGCGGCCCGGCAGCGTGCCCTGGCCCAGCACCACATGCACGTCGGTGCCCACGGTGGCGTTGATGGCGGCGGCATAGCGCTCGGCATTGCTCGCAAACACCAGGCCGGGCGTGAGGGTGTCGATGGCGTGGCGCAGCTTGTCGTAGTCCTTGCTCACGGTGGAGTAGGCCGACGACACCGTGCACTGCGGCACACCGGCCACCAGGCAGCCCAGCGACAGCAGGGCGTGGTCCAGGTCGTTTTCGCTCAGGATGGCCACGGGGCGGTCGGTGCTGAGCTTGCGGTCCAGCAGGGCTTGGGCAATGCGGCGTGCGCTGTCCCATGCCTCGCGGTAGCTGATGTGGCGCCAGTCGCCCAGGCTGCCGTCGGCGTTTTTCACGCGCTGGGCCATCCAGGTGCGGTCGGGCGTCGTCTGCGCCCAGTGCGCCAGGCGGTCGGTCAGGCGCACGGGGTGGGGCTGCAGGTCTTGGGTGGCGCGCACATAGACCACGCCGTTGTCGCCCTGGCGGGTGGTGACCTCGGTCACGCCAAAGCGCAGCGGCCGGTAGCGGGGGGAGGGGAGGTTTGCCGTCATGGAGCTTGTCTCGGGGCTGGTGCTGGCGCGTGAACGGAAGGCGTTCTGCTCAGTCTTGTTTCTTGACCTTGGCGGCCTTGCCGTCCAGGAAGGCGCGCACGCGGGCCTTGGCCTCGGGCGCGCTCTGGGCAATGGCGGCCATCATGGCTTCGGCCATCAGTCCCTGGTCGGCGGGCTGCTCGGCAATGCGGGGCAGGGCGTGCATCAGTGCGTAGTTGGTCAGTGGGGCGTTCTGCGCAATGCGCTGGGCCAGCTCGAAGGCCTTATCAAACGCCGTGCCGTTGGGCACGAGGTACTGTGCAAAGCCCACCTTTTCGCCGTCCACCGCGTTGTAGACGCGGCCGGTCATCATCATGTCGGTCATGCGCGCCGTGCCGATCAGGCGCGGAATGCGCACCGCGCCGCCGCCGCCCACAAAGATGCCGCGCGAGCCTTCGGGCAGCGCATAGAAGGTTGTCTCGTCCGCCACGCGGATGTGGCAGGCGCTGGCCAGCTCCAGCCCGCCGCCCACCACCGCGCCGTGCAGCGCCGCCACCACGGGCACGGGGCCGAACTGCACGCGGTCCAGCGCCGCATGCCACATGCGCGAGTGGTGCAGGCCCTGGCCCGCGTCGCGCTCTTTCAGCTCCGAGAGGTCGAGGCCCGAGCAGAAGTGCTCGCCCTCGCCGTCGATCACGGCGGCGCCCACGCTGGCGGGCAGGTTGTCCATCACGTCGCGCAGCGCCAGGATCAGTCCGTCGTTGAGCGCATTGCGCTTGGCGGGGCGGGTGAGCCGGATGACCGCGATTTCCTCGCGTTCGCCACGGATTTCTAGGGAGATGTCGGAGGTCTTGGTCATGGTGGTGTGAGTGAGTTGGAGAAATTATGGTTATTAAAAATAACTAAAACAAGGCCATCAAGCCGGTCTTTGCTAGGGGGTTTCCCTAGCTTTTCGGGATTGTCATTTGGTTATGATAAATAACTAAAATTGCCTCTCAACCGCTGCCAAGGATCTGCCATGAACGCCTTCATCCCCTACGGTATCTACTGGTCGTCCCCGTTTGCCAAGTGGCAGGGCACGCTGGCCAACCTCAACGCGCTGCCGCTGGCGGCCGCCGTGGGCAAGCAGGCGCTCGCTGCGCGCGGCTACGACCTGGCGGCGGTAGACTTGGCTATCCTCGGGATCACCAACCCGCAAAAGGGCAGCTTCTATGGCCTGCCCTGGGTCACGGGCCTGATGGGCATCGACCGCGTGGCGGGCCCCACGGTGCAGCAGGCCTGCGCCACCAGCGTGCGCGCGCTGCAGATGGCCGCGCAGGAGGTGGCGTGCGGCACGGCCACCAGCGCGCTGCTGGTGATGGCTGACCGCCAGTCCAACGGCCCGGTGGTGTACTACCCGGATTCGAGTGGCACCGGCGGCTACGGCATCACCGAGCACTGGGTGCCCGACAACATGGGCCACGACCCGTATGCCAAGAACCCCATGCTGCAGACCGGCGAGAACGTGGCCGCGCGCTATGGCATCAGCACCGAAGAGCAGCACGCCCTCAAGCTGCACCGCTACCACCAGTACCAGGAGGCGCTGGCCAACGACCGCGCCTTCCAGAAGCGCTACATGGCCGATGTGCCCGTCACCGACTCCAAGTTCCGCAAGCAGACGGGCACGCTGAGCACCGACGAAGGCATCTTCCCGACCACGGCCGAGGGCCTGGCCAAGCTCAAGCCCGTGAAGGAAGGCGGCACGGTGACCTTTGGCGGCCAGACGCACCCGGCCGATGGCAACGCGGGTGCCATTGTCACCACCCGCGAACGCGCGCGCGCCGTGGCCACCGACCCCGGCATCGAAGTGGAGATCCTGGGCTTTGGCATGGCGCGCGTGGAGGCGGGCTACATGCCCATGGCGCCGTCGCCTGCCGCATTCAACGCGCTCAAGCATGCGGGCCTGTCCATCAGCGACGTGGTGGCCATCAAGACGCACAACCCCTTTGCCGTGAACGACATCGCCCTGGCGCGCGACACCGGCTTTGCCTGGGAGCGCATGAACAACTACGGCAGTTCCATCATCTGGGGCCACCCCCAGGCACCCACCGGCATGCGCGCCATCATCGAACTCATCGAAGAGCTGGTGCTGCGCGGCGGCGGCGTGGGCTTGTTCACCGGCTGCGCGGCGGGCGACACGGGCTACGCCACGGTGATCCGCGTGACCGACAGCAAAACCACCTCCAAGGCCTGAACATGACCGCAGCAACCAACTCCTTCTCTGCCCCCCTGAACGCCTGGCTCGTGGACGGCGTGCGCACGCCGCTGGTGGACTACTGCGGCGCACTGGGCCATGTGTCGCCCACCGACATGGGCATCAAGGTGGCGCGTGCCGTGCTGGAGAAGAGCGGCGTGCCCGCTACCGATGTGGGCTCGGTCATCACCGGCTCCATGGCGCAGGCGGACTTTGACGCCTATGTGTTGCCGCGCCACATCGGCCTGTATGCGGGCGTTCCCTTGGAAGTGCCCTCCATCTTGGTGCAGCGCATTTGCGGCACGGGCTTTGAGCTGTTCCGCCAAGCGGCCGACCAGATTGCGCTGGGCTACACCGATGTGGCGCTGGTGGTGGGCACCGAGTCCATGACGCGCAACCCGATTGCGGCCTACACGCATCGCACGGGCTTCAAGCTGGGCGCGCCGGTAGAGTTCAAGGACTTCCTGATGGAGGCGTTGATCGACACGGCCGGCCCCGTGACGATGATCGAGACGGCCGAGAACCTGGCCAAGAAGTACGGCATTACGCGCGAAGACGTGGACGCCTACGCATCGCAATCCTTCGCCCGCGCGCTCAAGGCGCAGGAAGATGGCTTTCTGGCGGGCGAGATCGTGCCAGTGACCAGCGAGAAGTTTGAACTGGAAGGCTACGCCACGCGCGGCATCACGCTGCCCCGCAAGGTGGCGCAGCTGGACCGCGACACCCACCCACGCCCCTCGCCGGTGGAGGCGCTGGCGGGCCTGCGCACTGTGTACCCTGGTGGTGTGCAGACGGCGGGCAACAGCTCGGCCCTGGTCGATGGCGCAGTGGGCGCCGTGGTGGCCAGCGACGCCTATGTGCAGCAACGCGGCTTGAAGCCGCTGGCGCGCCTACGCGGCGTGGCGGCCGTGGGTGTGGCGCCCGAGTACATGGGCATCGGCCCGGCCCCGGCCATCCGCGCGCTGCTGGCACGCACCGGCCTCACGCTGGATGACATCGGCCTGTTCGAAATCAACGAAGCCCAGGGCGCACAGACCCTGGCCGTCGGTCGCGAACTGGGGCTGGACCTCAACAAGCTCAACGTGAACGGCGGCGCCATTGCCCTGGGTCACCCGCTGGCCGCCACCGGCGTGCGCCTGACCGTGACGCTGGCGCGCGAACTGCGCCGCCGTGGCCTGCGCTACGGCATCTCCAGCGCCTGCGTGGGCGGCGGTCAGGGCATTGCGCTGCTGATTGAGAACACCGACGCGTAATCCAGTCTCCCATCTTCTTGTACGAGCACAGCACCATGAAAATCATCACCGCAGCCCAGGCCGGGGCCCTGATCCCCGACAACGCCACCATCTTTCTGGGCGGTCTGGCCGTCTCCAGCCTGCCCGAGGAAGTGCTCAAGGGCATCGAGAAAAACTTCCTCGACCACGGCAGCCCGAAGAACGTGACCACCTGGGCCTGCGGCGCCATTGGCAACAGCAAGGACGCGGGCATGGTGCACTTTGCCCACCCCGGCATGATCAAGCGCACCGTGGCCGGCCACTTTGGCCAGACGGGCGCCGAGATGATGAAGATGGTGTTTGACGGCGAGGTGGAGGCCTACAACTTCCCGCAGGGCAGCCTGTCGCACCTCACGCGCCACATTGCCAGCCGCAGCCCCGGGCTGCTGACCAAGGTGGGCCTGGGCACGTTTGTAGACCCGCGCATCGAAGGCGGCAAGCTCAACAGCAAGTCCACCGAAGACCTGGTCAAGCTCGTCGAATTCAACGGCGAGGAATGGCTGTTCTACCCTGCGCCCAAGGTTGATGTGGCCATCATCCGCGGCACGCTGGCCGACGAGAACGGCAACCTCACGCTCGACAAAGAAGGCGTGCTGCTGGAGCAGATCAACATCGCCCACGCGGCGAAGGCCTGCGGCGGCATCGTGATCGCGCAGGTGGAGCGCATCGTGAAGGCGGGCAGCCTGCACCCCAAGTCGGTCAAGGTGCCCGGCGTGTCGGTGGACTACGTGGTGGTCAGCCAGCCCGAGAACCACATGCAGACCATCACCACGCAGTTCAACGCCGCGCTGTGTGGCGATGTGCGCGTGCCGGTGAACTCGCTGGCGCCCATGGCACTGGACGAACGCAAGGTCATCGCACGCCGCACCGCGCTGGAGCTGAAGCCGGGTGCCATCACCAACCTGGGCATTGGCATCCCGGCCGGTGTGCCGTCGGTGGCGGCGGAAGAGGGCGTGGCGGACCAGTTCACCCTGAGCGTGGAAAGCGGCATCACCGGCGGCATCCCGGCGCAGCTGGGCGACTTCGGCACGGCCTACAACGCCGACGCGATCATCGAGCAGTCGCTGCAGTTCGACTTCTACGATGGCGGCGGGCTGGACGCGAGCTTCCTGGGCCTGGCGCAGGCGGACAACCACGGCAACGTGAACGTGAGCAAGTTCAACGGTCGGCCTGTGGGCTGCGGTGGTTTTGTGAACATCACGCGCGCCACCAAGAACCTGGTGTTCTGCGGCACCTTCACGGCGGGGGGCCTGGAGGTGAAGGTGGCCGACGGCCAGCTCACCATCGTGAAGGAAGGCCGCTCGCGCAAGTTCATCGAGAAGGTCGAGCAGATCACCTTCAACGGGCTGGATGCTGCCCAGCGGGAGCAGAACGTGCTCTTCGTCACCGAACGCGCCGTGTTCCACCTGACCACCGAAGGCCTGGAGCTGACCGAGATTGCGCCCGGCATCGACCTGGAGCGCGACGTGCTGGCGCACATGGGCTTCAAGCCGATCATGCGCAATGTGAGGACCATGGACGCGGGCCTGTTCCACGAAAAGTGGGGTGGACTGGCGGCGGCCATGGCCGCGAAGTCTGAAGCGGTGTCGCAGGCAGCCTCAGACTAGTAAACGGGGCGCAGAAGCGGCCCCAGACCGTGCACAAAAAACAAGGACCCGGGGGCGCTGGCTGCAGCGCCCTTTTTTTCTTTATCAGGCCCCGTCGCGGGCGTAGACCTTCTGCAGCAGGCGGATCAGAGTTTTGCGCTCGGTGGCCGTGAGGCCGGCGGTGGCGTCCACCTCCAGCTGCGCGGCGGTCTGCTCGGCCTGGGCCGTCAGCTCCACACCGGCGGGCGTCAGGTGCAGGCCCATGGCGCGGCCGTCGCTGGGGTGGGGGCGGCGCTCGATCAGGCCGCGCCGCTCCAGCGCAGCCACCAGGCCCACCAGGTTGGGTGGCAACACGCCCAGCGTCACACACAGCTGGCGCGAGGTCACGCCCGGGTTGTGCGCCACCAGCGACAGCACCGAAAAATCCACCACCTTGAGGCGGTACACCGCCATGCGCTCCATGAACACCTCGATCACGGCCAGCGACGCGCGCCGCGCGTTGTAGCCCACCAGGGTGCGCAGAAACCCGGTGTCCACCGATTCAGGCGCGGGCGTGGCAGGGGTGTCGAGCGTGGCGGCGGCGGTCTTCTTGGATGTGCGGGGGCTGGGCATGGGGCGATTGTGGCGGCGCAGGTTGGAGATGGGTGCAAGACAGCAGAAAATTTGATTCAAATCAGCCGTCTGCGCCTGTCTGTATTGCCTATTTAGCTATAAAAATGATAGTTGGCAAAGGGTGAAAACCCGCAGCGGCGCACCCGTGGCGTGCGCCTCAGGCGGAGTGGCGCAGCACGCGGCGGTACTGCACGGCCTCGGCCACATGGCCCACCTCGGTGTCGGCAGCGCCTGCCAGGTCGGCAATGGTGCGGGCCACCTTGAGCGCGCGGTGGGTGCTGCGCGCCGACCAGCCCAGGCGGGCGGCAGCGGTGTTCAGGAACTTCGCTGCCGCGTCCTGCAGCTGCAGGTGGGCGTCGATCTCCTGGCCCTGCAGCGCCTGGTTGGCCTTGCCCTGGCGGGCGAGTGCGCGCTGGCGGGCCTGCTCGACCCGCATGCGCACGGCGGTGGTGGATTCACCCGCCGGGGCCTGCACCAGCTGTTCGGCGGGCAGGGCGGGCACCTCCACATGCAGGTCGATGCGGTCCAGCAGCGGGCCGCTGAGCTTGGCCTGGTAGCGGTTCACCTGGTCGGGTGTGCAGCGGCACGCGTGCTGCGTGGAGCCCAGAAACCCGCAGGGGCAGGGGTTCATGGCCGCAATCATCTGAAAGCGCGCCGGAAACTCCGCGCGCTGCGCGGCGCGGGCGATGGTGATGTGCCCGGTCTCCAGCGGTTCGCGCAGCGCCTCCAGCGCGGCCCTGGGGAATTCCGGGAGTTCGTCCAAAAAAAGGACCCCCTGATGGGCCAGAGAGATTTCGCCCGGTGGGCAAACACATAGTTAGGACCAAATCCTAAACAGGTTGGGTGCAACTCTGATCAAAGTCGACAAGCGGTCGGACGCGGGCCTCTCCAAGGCGCAACCGGCGTCTTGGTGGGTTGGGTGCGAATGGGCGCAGATATTGACTGGCACCCTCGTGCGCACTATCGCCGCCATGGGGTTCATGCAGTTTTCGCATGGCGACCCCACGATTACCCGACCCTGCGCCTGTTGCGGCGAACCCTTTGAGCCTCGCCCGCAAGTTCCCAATCAAACCTTCTGCACCCCACCTCGCTGCCAACGCGCCCGTAAACGCGAATGGCAACGGGCCAAGCTCCAGTCCGATCCCGGCTACCGGATCAACCAGCGCGCCGTGCAGCAGGCGTGGTCGCAGCGCAATCCAGATTACTGGCGCAGATACGGTGAAGCTCTACCTGACTACTCCGATCTGTCCCAACAGCCCATGACAACAACTGCGGGGGCCATCGCATGGTTGATCTTGTGATGCAGCCCCACAGATATGCCGAAATAAACGCACTGCTTGCGACACGTAATGAATGTTTTAGCTTTGCATTTCATATAAAGTGCACTATGACCTGGGTGCTTATGGCATCAAAATGCTGTGAACGCACGTGAGGTGGATAGAACCATGGAAGTACCAGAGCCAAAACCCAACGACCACGCGGTAGCCCTCCTGCAAGAGGCGCCCCTGCGCGAGCTGATCGCAGCTCGCGTGATCTCGCACGTAGTCGCGTTAGGCCAGGCCGGAGGCTATGCCCTCGAGGTTCATTTCGGTGAACGGAAGGCGGTGCTGGCAAGTTCCCGTGGTGGTCCTAGAACTTTTGCATCCCTATCGACGGTGGCAGTCTTGCTGCAGCGCCTCGGCTTCCCGAAATTTGAGGTCGACGCCAGTGACTACCGGCCAGGACGGATACGCCCGGCACAACCAGAACGCTCTGCCACCATGAAGGCAGGCAAGCTTCCCAAGGCTCCGCGGAAGTCCGCGAAGTCTTCGAAATGAACAAGGAACAGAACTGAATGGCACGCAAACTCTCAGCCCAAGACGCCTTCGACGAAGTCATGGACCTCGTCGGAACGCTCGCTCAGCCTTCCACCGACGATCAAGAGACGGAAGCGGTCAAACGCCTCGAAGCGCTGTCGCAGGATCTGGCTGAATTGGGTGCATCAGTCCGGGCGCAAGAGATCGTCGCAGAGATCGCTGCGTTTCGAGGAATGCAGCCATCGTGGAAGACCAACTGCAAGCACAACTTCGCTGTGTATGTGAAGGAGATGCTGCCGTCATTGCGCGAGGCGCTTGCTCTTGCCAAGACGAATACGGCGGATGTGATCTGGCGTACTGCAGAAATCCTTCGCGGCGCATTTCGCGAGCCCGAGTACCGGCGCGTCATCCTTCCCTTCACGGTTCTGCGTCGGCTGGACTGCCTGCTGCAGCCCACGAAAGCAGCGGTGCTCGCGAAGCACAAAGAGATCTCCGCCAGGGGCTACGACCTGCGCATGTTCCTCACACCCATCACGGGTGTGCAGTTCTGGAACCACTCGGCCTTCACCATCAAGGGGCTTCTGGAAGCTCCTGACGATCTGCGCGACAACATTGAGGACCTGATCAACGGCTTCTCGCCGAACGTCCGCCGCATCTTCGAGAAGTTCAGCTTCATGGCCACTGTCGACAAGCTGCGCGAGAAGGGGCGACTCTTCCACGTGGTGCAGGCATTCAGCCGCGTTCCCATGGACATGTACTCCGTCTCCTCCCACGACATGGGCAAGGCGTTCGAAGAACTGCTTCGCAAGTTCAACGACGCATCGCCGGCGGGTGAGCAGTACACGCCACGCGACGCAATTCACCTGATGGTCGACATCCTCTTCGACGGCGACGACGATGCCCTGTCGGTCGCTGGCGCCATTCGCACGATGTACGACCAGACCGCTGGCACCGGCGGCATGCTGTCCGAGGCAGAGGAGAAAGTTCGACAGCTCAACCCGAACGCCAAGCTGCGACTCTTCGGGCAGGAGCTCGAAGACGAAACGTACGCGATCTGCATGGCAGACATGCTCATCCGCGGACAGGACCCCGCGGACATCGCAGTGGGCGACACGCTGGAGAGCGACAAGCATCCGGATGAACGTTTCGACTACCAGCTCTCGAACCCGCCCTACGGAGTGGAATGGAAGCCCGCTCAGGAGGCTGTCGAACGCGAGCATGCCAAGGGAGCAGCAGGCCGCTTTGGACCTGGCTTGCCGCGCATCTCGGATGGCCAGATGCTGTTCCAGCTGAATGCCATCTCGAAGATGCGCCCGTTCATCAATGGCGAAGGCGGCGGTCGCATCGGGCTGGTCCACAACGGTTCGCCTCTGTTCACCGGCGACGCCGGCAGCGGTGAATCCGAGATCCGGCGCTACATCCTTGAGCACGACTATCTGGATGCGATCGTGGCATTGCCCACGGACATGTTCTACAACACGAACATCGCTACGTACCTGTGGTTCATGTCGAATCGCAAACCTGCAGAGCGCAAGGACAAGGTCCTGCTCATCGACGCCACGAACATGGGCGTGTTGATGAAGAAGAACCTTGGCAAGAAGCGCTTCGAGCTGAGCGACGACTGTCAGAGGCGCATCGTGGAGGCTTACCACGAGTTCAGTGCGTTCGATTGGAAAGACCAGGCTCCCATCGGCGGCCGCGTGCGCCAGCTCAAGGCGAAGGTACTGCCGACTTCGCATTTCTTTTATCGCAAGGTCACTATCGAGCGTCCGCTGCGCCTGCGTTACGAGCTGACCGCGGAACGAAAGCAAGCGTGGGTCGCGAGCCTGATGAACAAGAAGGGCTCTACGCCGATCGAAGCTCAGAACCTTCTCGCCCTGGCGGACCGTTTGATCGAGCGTCTGGGGGAGAAGACCTATCTGAGCGCCGAAGCCGTCCTGACCGACTTGAAGGCCATGGACGCCACCTTCGTGTCCGAAGAGAAGGCGGCTGGACGCCCCCTCAAAGCAACGGCCTTCAAGGGCAAGATTCTGGATGCCTTGCGCAAGGGCTTCGGTGTGCGCGACAAGAAGGCCGAGATCGTCAACGACGATAAGGGCAATCCGATGTCGGATTCGGACCTCCGCGACTCCGAGTACATCCCGTTCTCATTTGTCGCGAAGCACAGCAATGACGTGGCCGCCGGTGTTGACGCCTACTTCGGCGCTGAGGTGAAGCCGCACTGGCCCGATGCCTGGGTCAACACTGGTGTGGTTGACGAGTCGGACGGCCAGATCGGCGTCGTGGGATGCGAGATCAACTTTAACCGCGAGTTCTACGTCTACGAGGCCCCGCGAAGCCGTGAGGCAATCAAGCACGAAATCGAGGCCATGGAGAAGCGATTTCTGGAAATGCTGAAGGGGGTGGCGGGATGACGCATTCCGTCGAAGAGGACCTCATTGCCAGTTTGCCCCCTGGCTGGCATCACCGACGCTTGAAAGAAGTGTCTGACGTCATTCCCAGCAATGTTGACAAGCTCAGCGTTGATGGGCAAGCGGCAGTGCGTCTGTGCAACTACGTCGATACCTACAAGAACGAGAGGATCACGGCGTCGATTGACTTCATGTCTGCGACTGCCACACAGGCTCAGATCGAACGATTGAGTCTGAAGAAGGGCGACATCACCATCACGAAGGACTCGGAATCCCCGTGGGATATCGCTGTACCTGCCTTCATTTCAGAAGATGTTGAGGTGTTGGTGCCGATGCAATCTTGACCAGCTAAACCGCAAAGTGCCAATTCAATATTGACCAGGGTGTTCCACTGA
>NZ_JBWKZU010000073.1:0-20394 GCF_059424825.1 Acidovorax sp. GW101-11A03
TTGCTTCATGCGACTATTGTCTGGGCTTCAAGCTTGCTCAATCACATCGCAGCGGTATTCGTGCAGAGAATCCCTAGCGGCATCTGTCTGGCTCCCATGCTCAATTCAATTGCTTATGGCCTACATGATGGCCTGGAGAAATTGAGCTGTGCCGAATCGCATCCTTAAAACGATCACGCTGGAGGTTTGCAGGCTGCGCGTAGTAGCGCTCATGCGCTATAGGCGGTGTCAGCGGCTTACATTCAAGGTGAGATTGGGTGGCTATTTCGGCAGTGACGCTGGTCGCAGTACGTGAAGCTGTGTTTGGGCTATGCGATGTCGATGCCGACCCCCATCAAGTCGTCCAGGATGAACGTCGATGCCCAGTGGCTGGAGTTGGACGAGGCCGCCGGCGTCTTTGTTACCGAACATGAAAGCAGCTGGCGCGACGCGATGTATGCCCTGCCGTGAAGCAACTCACTGACCAACTACGCGCCACAGCACTTTGGACGACTGTCAGTAGTTGCTAGGTCAATGATGGCCGTGGAAACTGTGCGGATGCTGTTGGTGCTTTCGGTCAACATAATGACGCGGATACCGTGATGCAAGTCTGCACTTGTCACGCTCGAGTCCTTCGGAGAGTTTTGGAGCGGTGTGACGCGCGTTTTTATGCTGCTTTTATGCTTGTGCATTCGCCGGTGGGTGTGCTGTGGCTGCGCTGTAGAAAAAAGCCCGCCTGGCGCAACGCCGGGCGGGCTGGGTATGACGTGGTACGGACTAAGCCGCGTGGCTTATGTTCAGGGGTAAAGCGCGTAGGGCTGCACTTGAATGCTGCCGCCACCAATCACGAAAACGCCTGCGAGGTTGGTAAACACTTCAGCTTGCAGCGTGAGACGCCCCAATTCCGCCACTGCGGCCCCCGTGGAGCTATCCACCGAATACACGATCAACAGCATTTGGCGGGTCGCATTGTCCATTGAGGTCGCAACGCGCAGGATCGTATTGGCCGGGAAGTGGCCGATGGTGGCGACATTCGCAGCAGCGGACTTGCCATCCGCGCCGACGATCCATTTCTCAGACTGTATCCGACCATCTTGTTGAAAGATCACCCCCACCCCTCTAAACCAAAGCAACTGGTTCACGGGGGAGGTGGGGCTGGGGCCTTGTCCAATGTTTTGCCACGCACCGGAAACGTTTGGAGCCGCATGGAAGCAGATGCCCGCATGGCCGCCGTTGGTCGCCTCTGGCACGATGTCAAAGAAAACACCCCGAGCACCATTCGTTTGGAGATAGTCCAGTCCCAGCTGGAAGGCCTGATTCTGCGGAGCGCCCACATACCGTGAGGACGCCGAGATGACTTTGTGTGCTCCCACGGCGAGGCCAGCGCTTTGGGCTTGTACGAAACCAGGAACTGCAGCCATCAGTGGCAGCAGCGTTGCTGACTGGAGAATCTTGCGACGTTGAATGGTCATAAAAATCTTCAAAGAGTGATTGATGGAAATGCACGTTTTGGCAAGCAGACTCGGGCTCTGCGACAGGTTTGGCTTAAGAGTCAGTGCGCCTTTTTGGTGCAAAAACATCATGTCATGCAAGATGTGAGTGTCATGCTACTGGTTGACCACCGATACCGCTTTTACGAATAGACACGCGTGGGTACTGTGCAGCAGATAGCGACAACAGCGGCCATGGTGTCGGGGCACAAAAGCAGGCTCATTGGAGTTCCTTGCACGGGATGATTGAGTCGAAGATTTCTAGGGCGCAGCTGGGTCCTGTGGGGCTCACAGCTTCGAGCGCGTGTACGCCCTCACGGGAGTTCTTCGTCGTTCAGATTGATGTCGCGCGGCGTTGAGTTTGCTCAGGTAATGCCGCGTCGGGTTTTGTGCCTCCCGCAGCCACCGGGTGTGTGGAAGAGTTGCTGCCGCGCAGTGCGCCCCATGCGGTGTTGGTGATGTCCCGGTTCAGGCTGCGGATGCGCCCTTTGAACCGGGTTCCACTTTGTCTGTGAGAGAGGCCCCGCCCACTGCGCAGTGCGATGGCATGGGCCTTTTCGCGCTCCCGCTCACTCGTCGATCGAAGCGCTCCAGCGGCTTCCCCAGTCGCCGCCGCCGGGGCGGCTGACCTTGTCGATCTCGCGGCGGTCGCGTTTGGTGGGGCGGCCTTCTTGCAGGGTGGCGGCGGGCTCGGGGGCCAGGCGGCGAAGCTCGGCGGCTTTTTCACGCGCGGCGATGCTGTCGGCGGTCTCTTCGTACAGTTGTTGCGCGACAGGTGCCGGGCCCCGTGCGCCACTCAGGCCCAGGACCCGTACGGTGCGTGCCACCGGCCCCTGGCGCAGTGCTACGGTGTCGCCGCAGCGCAATTCGCGTGCGGGCTTGGCCAGCTGGCCGTTGACGGTCACCCGGCCCTTGCCGATTTCGTCGGTGGCGAGGCTGCGGGTCTTGTAGAAGCGGGCGCACCAGAGCCACTTGTCCAGGCGCATTGTCTCCAGGGTGTTCATGGGCGAGATTGTGCCGCTTGTGCCTCGGGCGGGCCATCGGCTGCAGCGCTGGGCAGCGGCAGGCGCACTACGGCGTCCAGGCCCGCCACCCGGTGGCCTGCCATGCGGTTGGTGAGCGCGATGCTGCCCTCCAGCGCCTGCACGATTTCGCGGCAGATGGCCAGGCCCAGGCCGCTGCCGGTGCGCACATCGCCCGCCGAGAACGGCTGGAACAGCCGGGCCGCCAGTTCGTCGTCGATGCCGGGGCCGTGGTCGCTGATGGTGAGCGCCACATGCCGTCCGTCGCTGCGCAGGTCCACCGTGAGCTCGCTGCCTGGTGGCGCATGGCGCACGGCGTTGTGCAGCAGGTTGCGGCTCAGCTCGCGCAGCATCCATTCGTGGGACTGCACCAGCGCGGGCTCGGTGTGGATGCCGAAGTCCAGGTCGCGCTGGGCAATCAGCGGCGATATCTCCAGCGCCACGGCGCGCAGGATGTCGTCGAACCGGGTGGCGGGTGGGGCGCTTTGCTGGCGCAGCTGCTCCACCTTGGCCAGGGCCAGCATCTGGTTGGCGAGCTGGGTGGCGCGGTCCACGGTGTCGCTGATCTCGTGCAGGGCCTGGTGCGGTTCCACATCGCCACGCAGGGCCGATTGCACCTGGGTCTTGAGCACGGCCAAGGGCGTGCGCAGCTGGTGCGATGCATCGCGCACAAAACGCTTTTGGTGCCGCAGCAGGTGGCGCAAGCGCTGCATGACTTCGTTGGTGGCATCCACCAGTGGCTGCAGCTCGCGCGGGGCCGTGGGGGCGGCGATGGGGCTCAGGTCGCCCTCGCGCCGGGCCTGCAGCTGCTGGCTGAGCTGGCGCACCGGTCGGGTGGCGCGCTGCACCACCAGCACCACGGTGAAGGCGATCACGGCGATCAGCAGCGCCTGGCGCAGCAGCGTGTTCCACAGGATCTGCAGGGCCAGGGTTTCGCGCACTTCCAGCGTTTCGGCCACCTGGATCACGGCCATGGCCCGGCCTTGCGAGCTGGCCACCGGCTGCAGCAGCACGGCCACACGCACATCCCGGTCGCGGAACCGGTCGTCGTAAAAGTCCACCAGGGCCGCATAGGGCGGTTTGTCGGGGATGCTGCCGCGCCATACCGGCAGGTCTTCAAATCCCGACACCATCTCGCCGCCCAGGGTGGAGACGCGGTAGAACATCTGGCTTTGGTTGTCGGCCTCAAAGGCCTCCAGGGCCGAGTAGGGCACGATGGCGCGCAGCTGCGCAGCATCATCAAAGCCCTTCACATCGAGCTGTTCGCTGATGCTCTTGGCCGATGCCAGCAGGGTGCGGTCGTAGGCAGTGTTGAGCGACGCCAGCGTCTGGCGGTACAGGCTCCAGGTGTTGAAGCCAATGAATAGCGCCACCGGCAGCAGGATGCCCAGCAGCAGCCGCCGCCGCAGCGAGTGGTGGCGCGCCACGTTCTGGGCCGTGCTCGGGCTCATGCATCGGCCCGCAGCAGATAGCCCAGGCCACGCAGCGTCATGAGGGTCAGGCCCGTGCCCGCCAGCTTCTTGCGCAGCCGGTACACCACCACCTCGATGGCTTCGTACTGCACGTCGAGCTGGCCGGGGAACACCAGCTCATACAGCCGCTCCTTGGTCACGGCGTGGCCGGGCTGGGCCAGCAGCGCATGCATCAGCGCCAGCTCGCGCGGGGTGAGTTCCATCACCTCGCCATTCAGGTAGAGCGCGCCGCTGTCCTTGTCGTAGCGGATGGCCCCGATCTGCAGGGTGCTGGGTGCCAGCGGCGCCACGGTGGGGTCGGCGCTGCGCCGCACCAGGGCGCGCAGGCGGGCCTCCAGCTCGTCCAGGTCAAAGGGCTTGGGCAGGTAGTCGTCGGCGCCCGCATTCAGGCCCATCACGCGGTCGCCCACCGTGCCCCGCGCGGTCAGGATCAGCACGGGGGTGCGCAGGCCCCGGTTGCGCGCCTGCTGCAGCACCTGCAGGCCATCCAGGCCGGGCAGGGTCAGGTCCAGGATGATGGCGTCGGGTTGCAGGGCGGCCCATTGGGCGAGGGCTGCTCGGCCATCGCTGACGGCCGTGACCTCCATGCCCCGGCGCGTCAGTGCACGGTGCAGCGTGGCCTGCATGGTGGGATCGTCTTCTACAAGGAGCAATTGCATGCGCGGGACCATATCACTCCCGAGCGGGCGGCGCGCGCTGCGTGCATTCGCCACAGAGGGGACTCCAGATGCTAGTGTTTTCCCTGAGTCCAAGGACAGCCGTTTGACAGGCAGCGCGCGCATCATCGGGCGGTTCGCAAACCTTATCAGGAGACAGACACCATGCGTCGCGATACCTTTCTGAAATCCCTGGCCGCCATGGCCGCTGCGGGTGTGTTGCCCGTCTCGGCCCAGACGGCGTCGGCCATCAAGATGATGATCCCTGCCAACCCGGGCGGGGGCTGGGACACCACCGGCCGTGCGCTGGGCAAGGCCATGCAGGATGCGGGCGCTGCGGCGTCGGTGTCCTATGACAACAAGGGCGGTGCGGCCGGTGCGATTGGCCTGGCGCAGTTCGTCAACGCCAGCAAGGGCGATGCGAACGCGATGATGGTGATGGGCGCCGTGATGCTGGGCGGCATCATCACCGGCAAGCCCCCCGTGGGCCTGGACAAGGTCACGCCCCTGGCGCGCCTGACCAGCGAATACAACGTGTTCGTGCTGCCCGCCAACTCGCCCTTCAAGACCATGAAGGACGTGATCGACCAGCTCAAGAAAGACCCCGGCAGCGTGAAGTGGGGCGGTGGTTCGCGTGGCTCCACCGAGCACATCGCCGCCGCCATGATTGCCCGTGACGTGGGCGTGGACCCGGCCAAGATCAACTACGTGGCTTTCCGTGGGGGTGGCGAGGCCACCGCCGCCATCCTGGGTGGCAACGTCACTGTGGGCGGTAGCGGCTACAGCGAGTTTGCCGAGTACATCGCTGCCGGCAAGATGCGCCCCGTGGGCGTGACGTCGGGCACCCGCCTCAAGGGCGTGAACGTGCCCACGCTCAAGGAGCAGGGCATCAACGTGGAGATCGGCAACTGGCGCGGCGTGTATGGCGCCCCTGGCATCACGCCAGAGCAGCGCAAGGCCCTCATCGATGCACTGGCCAAGACCTTCAAGCACAAGGCCTGGCAGGACGCGATGGAGAAGAACGGCTGGACCCCCGCATGGATGGCGGGCGACGAGTTTGCCAACTTCGTGGATGCCGAGTTCGCCAGCATGCGCGCCACGATGGCCAAGTCCGGGATGATCTGATCGGGAGCAAGGCTTGGCTGCCGCCCCGCCTGCCGAGCAGGGGCGGCGGCCTGGCATGCTGGTTGGTGCGAAGGAAAAAACATGACACAACAACATTCATCGCGCTCCAAGCCCTTGCAGACCCTGGTGGGTTCGGGCTTGGTGCTGCTCTCGCTGGGCCTGGCCTGGGGGGCCAGTTCTGTCAGCTCCGAGGCAGGCTATAGCGGCGTGGGCCCCAACTTCTTCCCCTGGGTGGTCAGCATCGCTTTGCTGATCTGCGGCCTGCTCTGCGTGGTGCACGCGCTCACTGGCGGGTTCCGCGAACTGGAAGAAGGTTCGGGTGACGCACGGGCCCACTGGAAGGGCTTCATCTGGGTGTCCGCCGGGCTGCTGCTCAATGCGCTGCTCATCACCACGCTGGGTTTCATCCTGAGCTGCGCGCTGTGTTTTGTGCTCTCGGTGCGCGGCTTCAAAAGCTCCGAAGGCGAGCTGGACCTGCGCTTGCAGGCCTGGATCAAGGATTCCTTCATCGGCCTCGCAGTGGCTGCGCCGGTGTACTGGATGTTTACAAAAATGCTGGCCATCAACTTGCCCGGCTTGACCAATACCGGTTGGCTGTAAGGCCTGCACACCATGGAAACCTTAAATCTCCTCATGCAGGGTTTTGCCACCGCGGCAACACCCATCAACCTGCTGTGGGCCTTTGTGGGCTGCATGATCGGCACCGCCGTGGGCGTGTTGCCCGGCATCGGCCCGGCCGTGGCCGTGGCCATGCTGCTGCCCATCACCGTCAAGGTCGAGGCCACGGCTTCGATGATCTTCTTTGCGGGCATCTACTACGGCGCCATGTACGGTGGCTCCACCACCTCCATCTTGCTCAACACCCCTGGTGAGGCGGGCTCCATGGTCACAGCCATGGAGGGCAACAAGATGGCCAAGAGCGGTCGCGCTGGCGCCGCGCTGGCCACGGCCGCCATCGGCTCGTTTGTGGCGGGCACCATTGCCACGGTGCTGGTCACCTTCTTTGCGCCGCTGGTCGCGGAATACGCCGTGCGCCTGGGCCCGCCCGAATACTTCATGCTGATGGTGCTAGCCTTCACCACGGTGAGCGCGGTGCTGGGCAAGAGCACGCTGCGTGGCATGGTGGCCCTGTTTGTCGGCCTGGCCATGGGGCTCATCGGCATCGACCAGATCACGGGTCAGGCCCGCTACACCGGTGGCGTGCCCGAGCTGATGGATGGCATCGAGGTGGTGCTGATCGCCGTGGGCCTGTTTGCCGTGGGCGAGGCGCTGTACAACGTGATGTACGAGGGCCGGGTGGACGAAACCCAGAACCGCCTGACCAGCACCCACATGACCAAGGAAGAGTGGAAGCGCTCCTGGCCCGCCTGGATTCGCGCCACGTTCATTGGCTTCCCGTTTGGCACCGTGCCCGCGGGCGGCAGCGAGATCCCGACCTTCCTGAGCTACGCGGCCGAGAAGAAGCTGAGCAAGAACAAGGAAGAGTTCGGCACCACCGGCGCCATCGAAGGCGTGGCGGGCCCCGAGGCGGCCAACAATGCGGCCATCACGGCCACGCTGATTCCGCTGCTCACGCTGGGCATCCCCACGTCGAACACCACGGCCATCCTGCTGGGCGCGTTCCAGAACTACGGCATCCAGCCCGGCCCGCAACTGTTTGACACCAATGGTGCGCTGGTGTGGGCGCTGATCGCGTCGATGTACATCGGCAACGTGATGCTGCTGATCCTGAACCTGCCGCTGGTGGGCCTGTGGGTCAAGCTCCTGAACATCCCCAAGTCGTACCTGTATGCAGGCATTCTGGTGTTCTCCACGCTGGGTGTGTATGGCATGCGCCAGAGCGCGTTCGACCTGGTGCTGCTGTATGCGATTGGCTTGCTGGGCGTGGTGATGCGCCGCTTCGACTTCCCGGCCGCGCCGGTGGTGGTGGGCATGATCCTGGGCCCCCTGGCCGAGGCGCAAATGCGCAACGCCGTTGCGATTGGTGAAGGCAAGTGGAGCATCTTCCTGGAGCGCCCGGGATCGGTGACCCTGATCATTCTCGTGCTGGCCGTGCTGATCGTGCCGCGCCTGCTGCGCCGCTGGGCGGCGCGCAAGATGGCGCTGGCGCAAGCCTGAGCCTGGCAGCCTTCACCAACAAAAAAACCGCGCTGCAAAGCGCGGTTTTTTTATGGGTCAGCGGCAGTGTCATCACAAGCCAGACACCCAAGGCCCTGACGCCCTTCGATGCCCTTCCCACCAGGATGGCTTGCTCAACGGGGGCTGATTCTACCATAAAATGCGAATAGTTCTTATTTGCAAGGATGGTGCATGGTCTCACTTCCGCAGGAGTTTCTGGCGCTGTGCCGCCAACTGGGGGATGCACAGCAGCGCTGCAGCACCGCCATGCAGGCACAGGCCCGGCAGATCGAGGCCCTGACGGCCGAGGTGGTGCGCCTGCGCGGCGCCGTCATCGTGCGCGACACCCACCTGGCGCTGGCACGGGACGAGCTGGAGCAACTGCGGGCCGCCAGCCCCGGCCTGCCGCGCCGCCAGGCCATGGCGCGGCACATTGGCCTGTTGGCCGAGCGCATCACGACCTTGTCGCGCGAATGCCTGCGCTGGCGCCAGGCGGCGGCAGGGCAGGGGATTGCGGCCAATGCGCAGCGGCAGGGTGACGGCGCTGCGCTGCGGGCTACTGCGCCTTCCGCGCAGACGCCGCAGGCGCAGTTGCTGCCACCGATGCCGCTGGAGCATTACGTCAGCGACCATCGCCCGCAGCGTGCGCAGGCCGGGGAGGGCGATGCGATTGGCGGCGCAGGCTTGGACGCCAGCCTGGCCGCCGCCGACCTGGTGATCTGCCAGACGGGCTGCATCAGCCACGACGACTACTGGCGCGTGCAGGACCACTGCCGCCGCACGGGCAAGCCCTGCATCCTGGTCGATCAGCCCCTGGCCGTGCGCGAGGCGCAGGCGCTGGCCGCCCTCCAGCCCATGGTGGTGCTGCGCGTGGCCTCAGTCGCCCTGCCTGCGGCGTCCGGACAGCCTGAAGACGCGAAAATCTGAATAAAAATGGCCATTACCGCGCGGTGGTATTGCCCTGGTTGCTATTAGATAGATAGCAATCAATGCGCCGGGCGCAGCCTCTGCCCACGCGCGCAGGCGGGTGCCGGGCGCCAGCGCCGCGCTACCATCCGCAGATGCCCTTGCTTGTTGACGACGCCCCCGCCCTGCCGCTGGATGCCCAGGGCATCCTCGAACTGGCGGCACGCTCCATGTTCCAGCTGTTCTCCAGCGTCAGCCAGGGCATGTTCCTGGTGGACCGCAGCGGCCGCATCGTGTGGGTGAACGAGGGCTACCAGCGCTTCCTGCCCGACCTCGGGTTTTCGTCGGTGGACCAGTTCGTGGGCCGCACGGTGGAAGAGGTGATTCCCAACACCCAGATGCGCCGCGTGCTGGAGACCGGCCAGCCCGTGCTGATCGACCTGCTCACCAACAAGGCGGGCACCTTTGTGGTCAGCCGCATCCCGCTGCGCGACGACGCGGACCGCGTGATCGGCGCCATCGGCATTGTGCTGTTCGACCACCCCGAGACCACGCTGCAGCCCCTCATCAGCAAGTTTGCGCTGCTGCAGCGCGACCTGGACGACGCCCGGCGTGAGCTGGCCAGCCAGCGCCGGCGCAGCCTCGCGGTGGCGGGCGATGGTGAGCGGCGGTCCAAATACACCTTTGCCAGCTTCATCGGGTCGAGCCCCGCAGCGGCCGAGGTCAAGCGCCAGGCGCGGCGCGCAGCGCAGTCCACCAGCCCCGTGCTGCTGCTGGGCGAAACCGGCACCGGCAAAGAGTTGCTGGCCCACGCCATCCACGCCGCGTCGAGCCGCGCGAGCGGCCCGTTTGTGAGCGTGAACATCGCCGCCGTGCCCGACACGCTGCTCGAAGCCGAGTTCTTTGGCGTGGCGCCCGGCGCCTACACGGGCGCCGACCGCAAGGGGCGCGACGGCAAGTTCAAGCTGGCCGATGGCGGCACGCTGTTCCTCGACGAAATCGGCGACATGCCGCAAAGCCTGCAGGCCAAGCTGCTGCGCGCGCTGCAAGAGGGCGAGATCGAGCCGCTGGGCAGCAACAAGCTCGTGCCCTTCAACGTGCGCATCCTGGCCGCCACCTCGCGCGACCTGGCCGCGCTGGTGCGCGAGGGCAAGTTCCGCGAAGACTTGTTTTACCGCCTGCATGTGCTGCCGGTGCGCGTGCCGCCGCTGCGCGTGCGGCGCGGCGACATCCCTGCGCTCGTCGAAGCCTTGGGCGAAGACCTGGCGCTGCGCAACGGCACGCCGCCGCCCGAGTTGTTGCCCGACGCCATGGCCCTGCTGGCGGGTCAGCCCTGGCGCGGCAACATCCGCGAACTGCGCAATGTGCTGGAGCAGGCGGTGATGCGCGGCGAAGGCCAGTCCATCGACGCCGCGCAGTTGGAGCGCATCCTGCGCGAGGCGGGTGTGGAGCCAGCCGCCCCCGCCCCGGTGCAGGACCCGGGCCACGCCGCCGACGCCGATGACGAAAGCCGTTACTTGCGCCCGCTGGCCGAGCAGGTGGCCGAACTGGAGCGCAAGGCCATTGCCGCCGCCATGAAGGCCCATGGCGGCAACAAGCTGGCCACCGCGCGGCAGCTGGGCATCTCGCGCGCCACGCTCTACGGACGTCTGGAAAACCCTGAATAAATTTCAGGCAAATGTCTGAATTTCAGGCATTTGTTGTGTATTAAATTCAGGCAGTGTCGCTGAGGTGTCAGCAAAAGTATCTTTGAAATCAAGCACTTGGATGCTGGCACAGACTGTGCAATAAAGAAGCATCACAACAGGAGACATCGCCATGCACCGTCGCACTCTGGTCACCCTCGCCACCGCAGCCGTTACCGCCGCAACGCTTTCCGCCCCCGCGTTCGCCCAGACCGGCGAAATCCGCATTGCTCACGTGTACAGCAAGACCGGCCCGCTGGAGGCCTACGGCAAGCAGACGCAAACGGGCCTGATGATGGGCCTGAACTACGCCACCGGCGGCAGCATGACCGTCAACGGCAAGAAGCTCGTCGTGATCGAGAAGGACGACCAGGGCAAGCCCGACCTGGGCAAGAGTCTGCTGGCCTCGGCCTATTCCGACGACAAGGCCGACATCGCTGTGGGCCCCACCTCCAGCGGCGTGGCGCTGGCGCTGCTGCCCGTGGCCGAGGAATACAAGAAGATCCTGCTGGTCGAGCCCGCAGTGGCCGACGCCATCACCGGCGACAAGTGGAACAAGTACATCTTCCGCACCGGCCGCAACAGCAGCCAGGACGCGATCTCCAACGCCGTGGCCATCGACAAGGCGGGCGTGACGGTGGCCACGCTGGCGCAGGACTACGCCTTTGGCCGCGACGGCGTGAAAGCCTTCAAGGACGCGCTGAAGAACGCCAAGCTGGTGCACGAGGAATACCTGCCCACCACCACTACCGACTTCACCGCCGGTGCCCAGCGCCTGATCGACAAGCTCAAGGACGTGCCTGGCCGCAAGGTCATCTTCATTATCTGGGCCGGTGCAGGCAACCCGTTCAAGATCGCTGATCTGGACCTCAAGCGCTATGGCATCGAGATCGCCACGGGCGGCAACATCCTGCCCGCCATGGCTGCGTACAAGAACTTCCCCGGCATGGAAGGCGCCACGTACTACTACTTCGGCATTCCCAAGAACCCCGTGAACGAAGCCCTGGTGGCCGCGCACTACAAGGAGTTCAAGACCCCGCCGGACTTCTTCACGGCCGGTGGCTTCAGCTCGGCCATGGCCCTGGTCACTGCGCTGAAGGCCACCAATGGCGACACCAACACCAACAAGCTCATCAAGACCATGGAAGGCATGAGTTTTGATACGCCCAAGGGCAAGATGACATTCCGCAAGGAAGACCACCAGGCCATGCAGAGCATGTACCACTTCAAGATCAAGGTGGACCCGGCCTTTGCCTGGGGCGTGCCCGAGCTGGTGCGCGAGATCAAGCCTGAAGAGATGCAAGTTCCGATTCGCAACAAGCGATAAACGGTTTGCGTGGCCCCACTGGCTGACGATTGTTCAGCCCGGTGGGGATCCATCCTCGCGGGGGCGGCCGCCCCTTTTTTTCCAGTGAATTGATGCATGAACCCCCGGATTACACGGGGGCTGGGTCGGTTTTTCTCAAAAATTATTTGGAGACAAGACAACATGGCTTTCAATTTCATCCGGGCGGCTGCAGCAGGGGCTGCGATGACTCTCTGTGGCGTGGGCAGTGTTTACGCTGCCGTCAACCTGCCAGCTCTCAAGATCGACAAGACGCAGACGACGGTATCGGGCCTGTCCTCGGGCGGCTTCATGGCCGTGCAGCTGCACGTGGCGTACTCGGCCACGTTTGCCAAGGGCGCGGGCGTGGTCGCTGGTGGCCCGTTCTATTGCGCTGAAGGGTCGGTCGTCAACGCCACGGGGCGCTGCATGGCCAGCCCCGCAGGCATCCCCACCAGCACGCTGGTCAGCACCACCAACACCTGGGCCAGCCAGGGCGTGATCGACCCCGTGGCCAACCTGCAGAACTCCAAGGTCTACCTGTTCTCGGGCACGCTCGACAGCGTGGTCAAGACCGGGGTGATGGACGCGCTGCGCACCTACTACAACAGCTTCGTGCCCGCCGCCAACGTGGTCTACAAAAAAGACATCGCGGCCGAACACGCGATGGTGACGGACGACTACGGCAACGGCTGCTCCACCAAGGGTGCGCCCTACATCAGCGACTGCAACTTCGACCTGGCCGGTGCCATGCTGCAGCACCTGTACGGCACGTTGAACGCCCGCAACAACGCCACGCTGCCCACGGGCAACTACATCGAGTTCAACCAGAGCGAATTCATCACCAACCATGGCATGGCCACCACGGGCTGGGCCTATGTGCCCCAGGCCTGCCAGGCGGGCGGCAGCGCCACCTGCAAGCTGCATGTGGTGCTGCATGGCTGCAAGCAGAACGTGAACGACGTGCAGCAGCAGTACGTGCGCAACACCGGCTACAACCGCTGGGCCGACAGCAACAACATCGTGATGCTGTACCCGCAGACCAGCCTGGCCGCCACCAACAGCTGCTGGGACTGGTGGGGCTATGACAGCGCCAACTATTCCAAAAAGTCCGGCCCGCAAATGGCGGCCATCAAGGCCATGGTGGACCGCGTCTCTAGCGGCACCGGCGGTACGACGCCCCCGGCAGCCTTACCTGCCCCCACGGGCGTGAGCACCTCGGGCGCCACCGCCAGCAGCATGGCCATCGGCTGGGCTGCTGTCACGGGTGCGGCCAGCTACAACGTGTACCGCAACGCCAACAAGGTCAACGCGCTGCCCGTCACTGCCACCAGCTACACCGACACCGGCCTGGCCGCGTCCACCACCTACAGCTGGACGGTGCGCGCCGCCGATGCCAACGGGGCCGAGGGCGCCACATCGGCCGCCGCCTCGGGCACCACGCTGGCGGGCTCGGGCGGCACCGCCACCTGCACCACGGCCAGCAACTATGCCCACACCCTGGCGGGGCGCGCGTATGCCGCCGGGGGTTACACCTATGCGCTGGGCTCCAACCAGAACATGGGCCTGTGGAATGTGTTTGTGACCAACACCTTGAAGCAGACCAGCACCAACTACTACGTGATCGGCACCTGCTGAAATATGTACAACCCCCTGCGCCGCTTCGCGTCTTCCCCCTTCTCTCGAATGGCTGCGCCATTCGGGAAAGGGGACACCGCCAGCGCGACGGGGCGGCCCTTGCGCGGCGGTCGCTGGCTTCGACCGCGCCAGTTGCGGAGACTGTTGACGATGGAAACCCAGTGAAGGTCTTGGCACCCTGCCGCAGGGCGGGGTTGCCGGGCTCTTTGAATGAAATGACTCAGACCGTGAAAGTGAACTCCCACCCATGAGCACCTTGGCCACCAAGGACTTGACCATCCGCTTCGGCGGCCACGTGGCGGTCAATGCCGTGACCTGCTCTTTCGAGCCCGGCACGCTGACCGCCATCGTGGGCCCCAACGGTGCGGGCAAGACCACGTACTTCAACCTGATCTCCGGGCAACTCAAGGCCAGCAGTGGCAGCGTGACGCTGGGCGGGCAGGACCTCACGGGCCTGTCCGTCTCGGCGCGCACACATGCGGGCCTGGGCCGGGCGTTCCAGCTCACCAACCTGTTCCCCAACCTCAGCGTGCTGGAGAACGTGCGCCTGGCCGTGCAGGCCACGCAAGAGGGCAAGCACCGCCGGGGCCTGAATCTGTGGAGCGTCTGGAGCGACCACACCGCGCTCACGCAGCGCGCCCGCGTGATCCTGCAGGCCGTGGCCATGGCCGACCGGGCCGACACCCCCGTGGCCAGCCTGCCACACGGCGACCAGCGCAAGCTGGAAGTGGCGCTGCTCATGGCGCTGGAGCCGCAGGTCTACATGTTCGACGAGCCCACGGCCGGCATGAGCCATGACGAGGCGCCCGTGATCCTGAACCTGATCCGCGAGCTGAAGAAAGACAAGACCAAGATCATCCTGCTGGTGGAGCACAAGATGGATGTGGTGCGCGAGTTGGCCGACCGCATCATCGTGCTGACCAACGGCACGCTGGTGGCCGATGGCCCGCCAGCCGAGGTGATTGCATCGCCTGTGGTGCAAGAGGCCTACCTGGGTGTGACCAAGGAGGCCGCATGAGCACCAGCAACACAAGCACCACCAACCTGCTTGAACTCAAGGGCGTGCACACGCACATCGGGGCGTACCACATCCTGCACGGCGTGGATCTGGCCGTGCCCAAGGCCCAGCTCACCATGCTGCTGGGCCGCAACGGCGCGGGCAAGACCACGACGCTGCGCACCATCATGGGCCTGTGGCATGCGTCGCAGGGCTCCATCCACTTTGGTGGCAAAGACATCACCGCGATGAACACCCCCGCCATTGCGGGGCTGAACATCGCCTACGTGCCCGAGAACATGGGCATCTTTGCCGACCTCACGGTGAAGGAAAACATGCTGCTGGCCGCGCGCAGCGCAAGCAACGCCGCGCAGATGGACGAGGCGCGGCTGCAGTGGATCTTCAAGCTCTTCCCGGCGGTGGAGAAGTTCTGGAACCACCCCGCTGGCAAGCTCAGCGGCGGCCAAAAGCAGATGGTGGCCGTGAGCCGCGCCATCGTCGAGCCGCGCGATCTGCTCATCGTGGACGAGCCCAGCAAGGGCCTCGCGCCCGCCATCATCAACAACATGATCGATGCGTTCGACCAGCTCAAGAAGAGCGGCGTGACCATCCTGCTGGTGGAGCAGAACATCAACTTTGCCAAGCGGCTGGGCGACACCGTGGCCGTGATGGACAACGGCCAGGTGGTGCACGCGGGCAGCATGGCCGCGCTGGCGGCGGACGAGGAACTGCAGCGCTCGCTGCTGGGGCTGGCGCTATGAGTTTCACCCTTGGTTTCAAGCTTTTTAGGCCGCCTGCGCTCGTCCATCAAGCGGTTATAGCTATCAAAAGCATAGTGATGGCACATCCCCCCACCCCCCAACAAGGAGGCCTGGCATGAGCATGGCCCGCGACTTCGACTGGAAACCCCTGGCCCTGGTGCCCGCGCTGGCGCTGCTGGTGCTGCCCTTCATCGGCTCGCCCAGCACCTGGCTCACGCTCACCGTGGCGGGGCTGGCCATGGGCATGATCATCTTCATCATCGCCTCGGGCCTCACGCTGGTGTTCGGCCTCATGGACGTGCTGAACTTCGGCCATGGCGTGTTCATTGCACTGGGCGCCTTTGTGGCCACCAGCGTGCTGGGCGCCATGGGCGACTACACACAAAGCGCCGACCTGTGGCGCAACCTGATGGCCGTGCTGCCCGCCATGCTGGTGGCCATGGCTGTGGCCGGGGCTGTGGGCCTGGCGTTCGAGCGCTTCATCGTGCGGCCCGTATACGGCCAGCACCTCAAGCAGATCCTCATCACCATGGGCGGGATGATCATTGGTGAAGAATTCATCAAGGTCATCTGGGGCCCGCAGCAGATCCCGCTGCCGCTGCCCGAGGGCATGCGCGGCTCGCTGCTGGTGGGTGATGCCGCCATCGAGAAGTACCGCCTGGTGGCGGTGGCCGTGGGCCTGCTGGTGTTTGGCGTGCTGGCCTGGACGCTGTCGCGCACCAAGGTCGGCCTGCTGATCCGCGCTGGCGTGCAAGACCGCGAGATGGTCGAAAGCCTGGGCTACCGCATCCGCCGCCTGTTCATTGGCGTGTTTGTGGTGGGCTCGGCCCTGGCGGGCCTGGGCGGCGTGATGTGGGGCCTGTACCAGCAGAACGTGGTGCCCCAGATGGGCGCGCAGGTCAACGTGCTGATCTTCATCGTGATCATCATCGGCGGCCTGGGCAGCACGGGCGGCGCGCTCATCGGTGCGCTGCTGGTGGGGCTGATGGCCAACTACACCGGCTTCCTGGTGCCCAAGGTGGCGCTGTTCTCCAACATCGCGTTGATGGTGGCCATTCTCTTGTGGCGCCCGCAGGGCGTCTATCCCGTGGCCAACCGCTGATGAGGAGCCGACTGACATGCTGAACCGACTTCTCTCCGGCGACTATCCGCGCAGCAAGGTGCTGGCGGTGATTCTGGTGGCCATCTTTGTGGGGCTGGCGTTTGCGCCCTTCCTCTTCCCGGGTGTCAAGGCGCTGTCTGTGGCGGCCAAGGTGCTCATCTTTGTGGTGCTGGTCGCCAGCTTCGACCTGCTGCTGGGCTACACCGGCATCGTGAGCTTTGCGCACACCATGTTCTTTGGCATCGGCGCCTATGGCATCGCAGTGGCCACCACGCGCCTGGGGCCCACCTGGACGGCGCTGGGCGTGGGCATGGGCGGTGCGCTGCTGCTGTCGCTGCTGCTGTCGCTGGCGGTGGGGCTGTTCTCGCTGCGCGTGCGCGCCATCTTCTTTGCCATGATCACGCTGGCCGTGGCTGCGGCGTTCCAGACGCTGGCCTCGCAGCTGTCGGACATCACCGGCGGCGAGGACGGCCTGACCTTCAAGGTGCCCGAGATCCTCTCGCCCAGCTTCGAGCCGTTTGAGGAGCCCTTCCTGGGCGTGAGCATCGACGGGAGGCTGATCTGCTACTACCTGCTGTTCGTCACGGCCGTGTCGCTGGTGCTGGCGCTGCTGCGCATCGTCAATTCACCGTTCGGCCGCGTTCTGCAGGCCATCCGCGAGAACGAGTTCCGCGCCGAAGCCATTGGCTATCGCGTGGTGGTGTACCGCACCACATCGAGTGTGCTGTCGGCGCTGTTTGCCACCATGGCAGGCGCCATGCTCGCGCTCTGGCTGCGCTACAACGGGCCAGACACGTCCCTGAGCTTCGAAATCATGATGGACTGCCTGCTCATCGTGGTGATCGGCGGCATGGGCACCATCTACGGTTCGGCCATCGGCGCCGTGCTGTTCCTGGTGGCGCAAAGCTACCTGCAGGATCTGCTGCGCCTGGGCCATGAGGCCACGGCGGGCCTGCCCTGGCTGTCGGCACTGCTCTCGCCCGACCGCTGGTTGCTGTGGCTGGGCGTGCTCTTCGTCCTTTCGGTTTATTACTTCCCCACCGGTGTGGTGGGGCGCCTGCGCGCGGCAGCTGCGCGCAAGGTGGGGTGAGTGGCCCGGCCGCGCCGGGTGACCGGCGTGGCCTGGGTGTGTGGGTGAGCTGTGCAACAAGACGCAAAGAAAAAATCCAGGAGACAAGCACATGAAGATGAACATCAAGACCCCCCGTTTCCGTCCCGTTTCTCGTCCCCTTTCCCGTCCGTTCCTGCCCGCGGCGCTGGCCGCTGCGGTGCTGGCTGCCTGCGGCGGCAGCAGCGGCGACAGCGCCGCCCCCAACACCAAGCCCGGCTACCTGGGCACCATCAGCGAGACCACGTACGACGGCGCCAGCAATGACCTGCTCACGGCGGGCCTGGGCGCCTCGGGCCTGGCCGCTGCCGTGCCCCCCGCGTTTGCCGACCCCCTCAAGCCCACGGCGGCCGAGCTGCGCCGCACCGCCATCCACACCAACTACCGCGCCATGCTCGACATGACAGCCGCAGGCGGTTACGGCACGCTCTACGGCCCCAATGTGGATGCTCAGGGCAAAGTCACCACGGGCGAAGGCAAGGTGGCGGGCACCGAATACATCGCGTTTGCCGACGACGGCACGGGCCGCAAGAACGTCACCCTCATGGTGCAGGTGCCCGCCAGCTTCGACCCCAAGAAGCCCTGCATGATCACGGCCACCACCTCGGGCTCGCGCGGCGTCTATGGCGGCATCTCCACGGGCGAGTGGGGCCTCAAGAAGGGCTGCGCTGTGGCGTACTCGGACAAGGGCACGGGCGGCGCGCCGCACGACCTCATGAACGACACCGTGCCGCTGATCGACGGCACGCGCACCACGGCCGCCGCAGCGGGCAAGGCCGCAGCCTTCAATGCGGGCCTCACGGCCACCGAGCTGGCCGCCTTCAACACCGCCACACCCAACCGCTTTGCGTTCAAGCACGCGCACTCGGGCCAGAACTCCGAGAAGGACTGGGGCATGAGCACGCTGCAGGCCGTGGAGTTTGGCTACTACGTGCTCAACCAGCGCTATGGCGCCACCGACGCAGCGGGCCAGCGCCTCAAGACGCTGACCCCGGCCAACACCATCGTGATTGCATCCAGCATCTCCAACGGCGGTGGCGCAGCCATTGCGGCGGCAGAGCTGGACACGCAGGGCCTGATCAGCGGCGTGGCCGTGTCCGAGCCTGCCATCGAGATGCCCGCCAACCCTGGCATTACGGTGCGCCGTGGCAGCGCCGACGTAGCCGTCACCGGCAAGACGCTGGTGGACTTCACCACCTATGCCAACCTCTACCAGGCCTGCGCGTCGCTCGCGCCCTCGGTCAACACCAGCCCTTTTGCGGCGGCGTTTGCGGCCGGGTTTGCCAGCGCTGCGTTGCCCATCGCGCCCAACCGCTGCGCGTCGCTCAAGGCGGCAGGTTTGCTCACAGCCAGCACCACGGCCGCGCAGGCCGAAGAGGCTTTGCAAAAGCTGCGGGCCTATGGCTGGGAACCCGAGTCCAACGACCTGCATGCCTCCATGGCCGCGTTTGAAGTGTCCCCCGCCGTGGCCGTGACCTTTGCCAACGGCCTCTCGCGCGCCAGCGTGCAAGACAACCTCTGCGGCTTCAGCTACGCCGCCACGGCGGCCACTGGCGGTGTCACCCCGCTGGCCGCCGCTGCATTGCCCGGCATGTTTGCCACCGGCAACGGCGTGCCTCCCTCGGGCGGCATCAACCTGGTCAACAACCTCGGCAAGCTGGGCCCGGCGCGCGACTTCCTCTCGGTGTCGGACGCTGGTGTAGCCGACTGGAACCTGAGCGGCGCGCTGTGCCTGCGCAACCTCGTCACCGGCAATGACGCCGCTGCCAAGAAGCTGCAGGCCGGTGTGGACGAAACCCGCCGCAACGGCAACCTGCGCGGCAAGCCCGCCGTGATCGTGCATGGCCGCGCCGACGCGCTGCTGCCGGTGAGCCACACCTCGCGCCCCTACGCGGCGCTGAACAAGAAGGTCGAAGGCGCCGCCAGCAAGCTCAGCTATGTGGAGGTGGCCAACGCCCAGCACTTCGACAGCTTCATTGGGCTGCCCACCGTGCTGCCGGGCTACGACAGCCGCTACGTGCCGTTGCATGTGTACCTGAACCACGCGCTCGACGCGGTGTACGACCACCTCGCCAGCGGCAAGGCGCTGCCCGCCAGCCAGGTGGTGCGCACGGTGCCACGCGGTGGCACACCGGGCAGCGCCCCGGCCATCACGGCCGCCAACGTGCCGCCACTGGCCACCACGCCCGCTGCCGCCAATGCCATCGCCATCACGGCGGGCGCCATTGCCATCCCCGACTGACCCAAGGAGCTTTGCCAGACGACACACCGTCACCGCCGCCTGCCGGGCACGCGCCGGGGCTGTCTGCCCCTGCGCCGCCCGTGGGCGCGGCTGCAAGCCAATCAACCAGGGGATGAACCGATATGGACAAGGTCAAGACATGGAGTCGCCGCGCGGCGGCAGCGCTGGCGGTGTTGTGGGGCGGGGCCACGGCGCCCTCGCTGCACGCTTCCGAGATTGTGGTGGGGCAGGTTGCGCCGCTCACCGGCGTGCTGGCCAGCACCGGTGCGCAGATGGTGCTGGGCGGCAAGATCTACTTTGACTGGGTGAATGCCCAGGGCGGCGTGCATGGCGCCAGCATCCGCCAGGCGGTGGCCGACGATGCCTACAAGGTCGCCGACACTGTGAAGCTGACCCGCGAGCTGCTGGCCAGGCCCGAGGTGGTGGCGCTGTACGGCTTTGCGGGCACGGCCAACATCACGCAACTGCTGTCCGACGGTGTGCTGGAGCAGGGCGGCGCCGCGCTGGTGGCGCCCTACACAGGGGGCGAGTCGCTGCGCAACCCGTTCAACCCCTGGATATTCCATGTGCGCGCGGGCTACGCCGACGAGGCCGAGCACATGGTGCAGCAGCTCACCACGCTGGGCATGAACCGCGTGGCCGTGATGTACCAGGACGACGGTTTTGGCAAGGCGGGCCTGGCAGGTGTGGAGGCGGCCTTGGCCAAGCGCAACCTCAAGCTGGTGGTGTCTGCGGGGTACGAACGCAACACCGACAAGGTGGATGAGGC
>NZ_JBWKZU010000074.1:0-20011 GCF_059424825.1 Acidovorax sp. GW101-11A03
GCGCTGGGGGGCTCCAGGGTGTTGCGCAGGTCTTGCACCACCGGGCTGGCGCCCACCAGCCAGGGGCCGAGCAGGGCAAACAGCGCCAGCAGGCCGAGCAGGGCCAGGCCCAGCATGGTGCGCAGCGGCCAGCGAGGCTGGGCCACCAAGCCGCCAACTGGCGAGGAAAGAGTGGAAGGCACAGCACTCATGCAGCCACCTTCTGGGTATGTCGGGGGTCCAGCGCCAGGCACGCCGCATCCACCAGCAGGTTGAACACTACAAACAGCACGCCCATGCACAAGGCCGTGCCTTGCACCACCGGGATGTCGCGCCCAAACACGGCGTGCACCAGCGCATGGCCAATGCCGGGCCAGGCAAACAGCGTCTCCACCACCAGCGCGCCCTCCACCAGAAACAGCGCCTGCACGCCCAGGTAGGCTGTCACCGGCACGGCGGCATTGCGCAGGCCATGGCGCACCAGCGCCTGCCAGTCGCTCAGGCCCTTGGTGCGCGCAAATTCAAAGAAGGGCGACACCACCACCTCCAGCATCGCAGCGCGGGTCACGCGCGCCAGCCCAGCGGCCAGGCCCAGCCCCAGCGTGAGCGCGGGCAGCACCAGACTGGCCTGGCTCTCGTCACCGCCCGCAGGCAAAAAGCCCCACTGCACCGCCACCAGCAGGATGAGCAGCACCGACAGCAAAAACGGCGGCAGCGCGCGCAGCACCACGGCCATCAGCCAGCTGGCCTTGTCCACCCAGCCCTGGGGGCGCAGTCCGGCCCACACGCCCAGCGGCACACCCACGGCAAAGGCAATGGCCAGCGCGGCGGCAGACAGGCGCAGCGTGGCGCCCAGGTGGTGCGTGACCTCGTGCCACACCGAACGCTGCGACACCAGCGACTGCCCCAGGTTGAACGTGGCCATGTCGCGCCACCAGTGCAACAGCGCCAGCCAGCCGGGGCGGTCCAGCCCCAGCTCCGCGCGCACCGCGTCGGCAGCGGCGTTGCTCACCAGGTCATAGCCATAGCGGCCCGCCGCCACGCGCATGGCCAGGTCGCCCGGCAGGGCGCGCACCATCAAAAAGCACAGCGTGCCGATCAGCAGGGAAACGGCCAGCACCTGCACCAGCCTGCGGCCGAGCAGGGCGGTCCAGGGTTTCGACATCAAGGGGTTCATGGGTTGTTCCACTCCATGCCGGTCAGGCGGTAAGAACGCTCCAGCGGGTCCAGCGTGACGCCCGCCAGCCGGGGGGCCACGGCCACATGCTGGCGGTACCACGCCACGGGGATCACGGGCAGCTCCGTTTGCAGGGTGCGCGTGATGGTTTGCCGCAGCGCGCGCGTGCGCTCGGGCGGCGTCTGGGTGCGCGTGAGCTCCTGCAGGGCCTGCACCACGGTGTCGCTGTGCCAGCCCATGGCGCCCCAGTCGCCGCCCTGGGCGGCAAGGTCGCTCGCCAGCGTGCCTGTGGGGTCGGGCACGTTGGCGTAGTTGCGTGCCGCCAGCGCCAGTTGCAGGCTGCCGTCGCGGTGGCCCCGGGGCACGTCGCCCGAGTTGCCGATGCTCACCTTCACCGCCATGCCCGCCAGCCGCCACTGTTCCTGCAAGGCGGTGGCAATCAGCGGCAGCTCGGGCCGGTCCACAAAGGTGCGGATCACCAGGTGCAGCGGCTGGCCCTCGGCATCACGCAGGCCGTCGCTGTGGCGCTGCCAGCCTGCGGCGCGCAGCAGGCGCGCGGCGGCTTCGGGGTCGTGCTGCAGCGGGGGCAGGTGCGGGTTGTGCCACGCGCCCAGCGTGGGGGGCAGCAGCTGCGTGGCGGCCAGCGCCTCGTCGCCCATCAGCGCCAGCGCAATGCCCGCGCGGTCGATGGCCAGGCTCAGCGCCTGGCGCACGCGCACATCGCGCAGCGCGGGCAGGCCCGCATTCAGCTTGACGATGACGGTGCGCGGCAGCGTGACCGAGGCAATGTGCACGGCGGTGCGGCGCGCCAGTGCGGGGTTATGCGCGTGTCGCTGCAGCCGCCGCAGGCTGGCCGGGTCCAGCCCATAGGCCAGATCGGCCCGGCCGCTCTCGGCCATCAGCGCGCGGGTTTCGGCACGGCTGGCGGCCAGGTAGCGCACGGCGGCAATGGCGGGGCGCGGGCCATCGTAGGCGTCAAACACCACTGTCTCCACCTGCTGCGGCGGCACCAGCACCGCAATGCGGTAGGGGCCGCTGCCAATGATGCTGCGCACCTTGCCGTCGGCCCCATAGCTGGCAGGGGCCAGCACCATGGTGCTGGAATGCGCCAGCAGCGCGGGCAGGGCAGTGTGGGGTCGTTGCAGGCGGATGAGCACCGTGCCCTCGTCGGGCGCGGTGACGGACTGGATGGGCGCCTGGCTCAACAGCGCGGGCGCCACCTGCGCGGCCTGCAGGCTGCGCACCACGGCGGCCGCCGTCACAGGTGTGCCGTCATGAAAACGCGCCCCGGGCCGCAGCTCAAAGTGCCACACCAGCCCATCCGCCGACCGGCGCCAGAGCCGCGCCAGCGCGGGCCGGGGCTGGCCGTCGTCTGCCGCATCCAGCAGGGTTTCGGTGACCTGCATGCGCGTGAACACATAGCCGCTGCTGGCGGGCGCCAGGCCGCTGATCTCCCACGGGCCGACGATTTGCAGCGGCGCGGGGGTGGAGGCGGGTGGTGTGCCCTGCGCCCACGCAACGGGCAGGGCGCCTGCCGCCAGCGCGGCCACGGGAGCTTGCAAGGCACGGCGGCGCGTCAGCGGTGAAAAGGGGTTGAAGAAACGATTCATTTCAGTGATTCATGGTGCTGTGCATGCAGTGCAGCCGCTGAAATTCGGGCGGCGATGGCGTCGGCATCTTTGAACTTCCACTCACCGTTCGGGCTGAGCCTGTCGAAGCCCTGCGCGGCGCTTCGACAGGCTCAGCGTGAACGGTTCTGGCTCACTGGGTCAAAACTTCGCCTGCAAACCCACGGTAACCGTGCGCGCCGCCCCCGGCGCCACCCACACGCGGCTGTACGAGCTGGTGTAGTGCACCTTGTCAAACACGTTGTCCACGTCCAGCGACAGGTTCAGCGTGGGGCTCAGCCGCCAGTACGCCATCAGCTTGGCCGTGGTGTAGCTGGGCAGCTCGAACGCGGCGGTGCCCGCATTGGCCTCGGCCTGCGTGCGGGCCTGGCCCAGGCGCTTGCCCATGTGGGTCACGCCGCCGCCCACGCCGTAGCGCTGGCCGTTGGCCAGCGCGTTTTCGTACACCGCCAGCACGCTGCCGTTCACACGGGGCACGTTCAGCAGGCGGCCGCCCACCTCCAGCGTGTTGTCGCGGGTCACCTCCACGTCGTTGACCACCAGGCTCGCATTCACGCGCCAGTGGGTGCTCAGGCGGCCCGCCAGGTCCAGCTCCAGGCCCCGGCTGCGCACCTCGCCTGCGGCCACCGAGAAGCCCGCGTTCAGCGGGTCGCTGGTCAGCACATTGCGCTTGGTGATGTCGAAAAGCGCCGCCGTGGCGCCCAGGCGCTGGTCGGCGCTCTCCCACTTGGCGCCCAGCTCCAGCGCGCGGGATTTTTCGGGGTCAAAGCCGTTGCCCGCCACATTGCTGCCCGTGTTGGGGCGGAACGAACTGCCCGCGTTGGCATACACCGTCCACCCCGGCGTGGGCAGCCAGCTCACGCCCAGTCGCGGCGACACTGCCGATGGGCTTTGCGCCGTGGTGCGGTTGGTGATGCGGTTTTGCAGGCTCTGGTCGTAGTGGTCGGCCCGCAGCCCGGCCATCACGCGCCACTGCTCACCCAGCTTCAGGGTGTCTTGCACATACAGCGCGGTGTTGCGCTGCTTCTCCAGCGTATCGGTGTTGCGCCCGGGCGTGGGCTGCGCCTGGCCGTACACGGGGTTGAAGATGTCGATGGCGTAGGGCGCGGTAGCGCTGGGGTTCACTCGCAGCATCACCGAATCCATGCTGAACCGGTAGCTCTCCACGCCCACCAGCAGCTCATGCTCCAGCCCGCCTGTGCGCAGGTTGCCCTGCAGCTCGGCCTGCACGGCCACGTCGTCCGACTGGAAGTCGCGGTACCGCCGCTGGCGCGTCAGCGTGCGGCCATTGGCCTGCAGCGCCGTGGCCTCGGTCGAGAAGCCTTCCATCCCCGTCTCGCGGTACGACAGCCCAACGCGGGTGCGCCAGTCGGGGTTCCACTCGTGCGACAGCACCAGCTGGTGTGTCTGGTTGGTCACCGTCACATCGCCATCGGCAGGCTCGCCCAAAAAGCGGCTGGCAGGCACCGCGCCCAGGCGGTTGTTGACGGCCACCACGCCCCGGTCCAGCGGCGTGGCGTGGCGCAGAAATTCGGCGGTGTACTCCAGCACCGTGTCGGGCGAGAGCTTCCAGGTGAACGCCGGGGCCACCACCTGCCGCTGCGCGCGCACATGGTCGCGAAAGCTGCCCTTGTCCTCCACCGCCACATTCAGGCGGTAGGCCAGCCGGTCGTTGATGGGGCCGGTGGTGTCCAGCGCCGCACGGCCCAGGCCGTAGCTGCCCGCATAGGCCTCCACCGAATGGGCGGCCTTCCACAACGGCTTTTTGCTCACGATGTTGAGCGTGCCGCCAGGCTCGCTGCTGCCATACAGGGCGGCGGCGGGGCCCTTGAGGAACTCCACCCGCTCCACCCCCGCCAGGTCGCGCGGCGCATTGAAGCCCCGGTTGGACGAGAAGCCGTTGAGCAGCGTCGCCATGCCCGTGTTCTCGTTGCCCGGCAGGCCCCGGATGGCGATGTTGTCCCACAGCCCGCCAAAGCTGTTCTGGCGCGAGACCCCGCCCACATAGTCCAGCACATCATCCAGCCGCGTGGCGCCCAGGTCGTCCAGCGTCTGGCGCGACATCACGCGCACGGATTGCGGCAGCTCGCGCAGCGGCAGGTTGGTCTTGGCCCCCTCGGCCTCGTCGGCGTAATAGGTGCCCGAGGCACTGCGGCCCACCACGTCTACGGCAGACAGGGTGGGTGGGGTGACCACATCGCCGTCTGCGGCCCAGGCGGGGTGGAGGGAGGCCAGCAGGGCGGCGGTAGCCAGGGCCGTCAAGGTTGGGCGGGGCAGGGGCGCAGGGCGTGAAGAAGAAACAGAATCAGGAGAAGACGAAGAACGCATGGCAAACCAGTCCAAAAGCGGTGAATGCAAAAGCCAGGAGCAACGCGGCTCACACCCGCCTGGGAGTTGGCAGGCGCACATGGCCGCGTGCCCACACCCACCCCGCGGGGGTGAATGCAAGGGCAAAAACGAGAAGGGGATGCGCTGGAGAGCGCAGGCTGGCTGGGGTCCGACGCGTGTCAGGCCCGCTGGGCTGGCGGAGGATCGCGTGCAGCAAACGGCCAGCGCACCTGCTGGGCCGTGAAGGGGTCTGCGCCTTGCGGCGCGATGGCGCCGGGTTCTGCGGGGACTTGCAGTTGGCGAGCCGGTGCATGCGCCAGCCCCGCCTCCAGCGCGTGGGTCAGGCACCAGGCGCAGGTGGTGTGTGTCTCTTCGCTGTGATCGTCGCTGGCTGTGGAGCTGGCTGCCAACGTTTCCACATCGCCTGCGGCTGCCGAGGCTGTGGCGCTGCGCACCAGATCCTGAATGTGCCGCGCCTCATGCAAGGGCGCACCCGCCAGCGCGTTGAACAACGCCACCAGCAGAAGCACGATGTGGAAAGGCAGGGCGGGGATGGTGCGGCGCAGCATGAGGGGATGCGAATCATACTCAACTGCGGGTTCTGGTTTGTTGAACAGGTTCGAAGGGCGTACGCTTCAAACAATCTGAGCACATGCTTTACCTGCCGCAGGTAGGCGGAAAAGATTCCAAAAAATGCCAACGAACAACCTTAACTCCATCGAACAGGAAATCGACGACGCTTTCGCTAGCAACGCACTCGTGGGTGTGCCGTGGACGCAAAGCGCGTGGACACTGCTTTCAGTCGTCGAAGACCATCATTTCAAAGTCAGTGTTATTCGCCCTCTCGCAGATCATGAGGCTGCAATTTACGTAGATGGCTTAGTTAATTCGATGACTTATCCCATGCGGGTTCTTTGGGCGCGCGCATCTCGCGTGTCAACAATTCTTGATCGCCGCCACATCGAAGAGCACTACGGTCTGGCGCAAGAATGGCTTAGTTCGGCGGAGGACTATGTGCACTTTTGTAGCATTTTCCCCCTGTACCGTGCCAACGCAATTGATCTGAGCATAAATGGAAATTTCTTAGAGCCCACCGACTGGTCAGTAACAGATCATTCTTTTGAGGCCTACGATCGCTTTGTGGCAAAGCGAGATCCGAGCCAAGAGCGTACGCTGGACAGCAACGCAATTGTTGGGACGCTTCGTAGCTGTATTCGTGCGAGCGGTGGAACGTACAGCATCGATTTTAACCGCCGATTATTCGATCAATTGCAGAAGCATTGGGGGCCGGCCTTTGATGGACGACATGTGTTACCCGAAGACTGGCAATTCACCCGATTTTCACTTGTTCAATATCGGGCCGTTTTTGTTTGCTTGCAAATTGCTTCTGAGGCTTGGTTTGTAGCGCGGCAAATCGTTGCTCCTGGAGTGCGGGGCATCGCTTACGAAAGCTCAGTTTGGGTGCCGCGCAAGGGCGCTTTATTGAAACTGCTTATGCGACAAACTGAGTTACCGGCATCTATCATTCAATCCGTCCTCGAATACCTCACTTTTGGCGAGGTTGGTATAAGAAATCCGGATGTGGCAATTCAGCCGTTAATAGATCTCGACAATGGGCACTATGCCGTTTCACCCTTTCTCATGACTCAAGTTCACGCCGAGCGCAACATATGCGTTTTGCTGAATCAAATCCCCGCAGATCGCAAGATCTACGCAGCGCTTGTAAATGAAAAAGAGTGCGTGCTTCGAGCTGAGACCATTCAATCGCTTCAGCCGTTTGGTTTCGATTTCAAATATGGCGAGGTTGGTGCTACGGACGTTGACCTCGCAATCATCGATCACACTGCGAAAGTTTGTCTGTGCATTGAACTCAAATGGTTCATCGAACCCGCCGAGATACGGGAGGTATTGATGCGTTCTGAAGAACTACAGAAAGGAGTCGGCCAAGCAAAAATCCTTACGTCAATGTACTCCGCCGGGGATGCTAGGTTTTTTGCACTTCTTGGAATTGATGCTGACTACGAGTTCCAGGCCATGGTCGGCTCCGTAAACTTCATTGGTCGTCCCGGTATCCAAGATCCGGGAATACCGATTGCAAAACTCTGGCATGTTGTTGCCAGAATAAAAGAGATGGGATCGCTAGGAGCTGTAGTTCAATGGCTGAAACGCCGGGAATATTTGCCCGTACAGGGGCGAGACTATAGCGTGCATGAAGTCCCGATTCAGTCAGGACGATGGAAGTCTCGTTGGTATGGACTTGCTCCTGAATAAATAAAAAATTTAACGGATGAAACTGTTTGAAATTTTTCTATAGTTCAGTGTACTCAATTGGTCATCTGATTGGTGGATAGGTATTCTCCGCACTGGCGGATGAAAAACGCCAGCAAACGCTGGCGTTTCTTTGCAAAAGGGAAATTACCCCTTCTGCACCATCTTAATAATGCTGGAAAAATCCAGCCCCCCATGCCCCGCCAAGCTGTGCGCCGCATACAAATTGCGCGCTATGCCCCCCAGCGGCGTAGCAGCCTTCACCGCCATCGCGTTCTCTTGCGCCAGACCCAAATCCTTGAGCATCAGGTCCGTACCAAAACCGCCCGCATAGCCTTTGCTGGCAGGCGCGGTTTCCATCACGCCGGGGAAGGGGTTGTACTTCTCCAGCGCCCAGTTGCCGCCCGAGCTGCGGCGCATGATTTCGCTCAGCACCTTGGGGTCCAGGCCGTTGGCTACGCCCAGGGCAATGGCTTCGCTGGTGCCTGCCATCAGGATGCCCAGCAGCATGTTGTTGCAGATCTTGGCCGTCTGGCCTGCGCCCACGCTGCCTGCGTGGAAGATGTTGGCGCCCATTTTTTCGAGCACAGGGCGGGCGCGTTCCAGGTCGGCGGCGTCGCCGCCCACCATGAAGGTCAGCGTGCCTGCAATGGCGCCGCCGGTGCCGCCCGACACGGGGGCGTCGATAAAGGCCACGCCCTTGGCCTTGGCGGCCTCGGCCACTTTGCGCGAGGTGGCGGCTGCGATGGTGGAGCAGTCAATGATCAGCGTGCCCGCAGGCAGCTGGGCCAGCAGCTCGCCCGCGCCTAGGAACAGGCCTTCCACATGCTGGCTGGCGGGCAGCATGCTGATGACGACTTCGGCGCCTGCGACTGCCGCCTTGGCGTCGGTGGCGATGGGCACGCCGTCTGCCGCCAGCTTGTCGCGCGCGGGTTGCGAGAGGTCAAACGCGCGCACTTCGTGGCCTGCCTTGTGCAGGTTGTGTGCCATGGGGCCGCCCATGTTGCCGAGGCCGATGAATGCGATTTTCATGGTGTGTTGCTCCTTGATGTCGTTGTGATGGTGAAAGGGAATGGGTGCGGATTTAGTATGAATTTGATAGCTATAAAGGCATATCCATAGCGCGGTAGCGGCCTAAAAAGCTTGAAATCTAGGGGCTGATGTCGGCCCCACGGCTTGCCAGCTCGGCGCGCAGCACCGAGCGGTGGCAGCGGGCTTCGTCCTCGCAGTAGCAGCCCAGCGACATCGCGCTGTGGTGCGACAGCGCAGCCAGCAAATCGAGCGTGCGGCTGGCCTCGGGCTGGGCCAGTTCTTTGCGGAACTGTTTGGTGAAGGCATCCCACGCCTTGTCGCCTTCTTGGCCGGTGGGCACCTGCTGGCCCTGGGCCATGAGGTCGGCGCTGGGGGAGAGCAGGGGGTACCACACGTCGTAGTAGTCGCGGCTGGCGAACTCAGCCTTGGGCACACCACGCGGCGGGCGGCGCACGGTGCCGATGCGGGTGCCTTCCCCGGCGGTGCGCGGGGTGCCAAGGCGGACGATGCGTAGGGGCATGGTGGTGGGCTCCGGGGTGGGTGGGGCAGATCAGTCGTCGGCTTCGAAGATGCTGTGCTTCTTCGCGGCGGCTTTTGTCTTCGGCTTGGTGCCGGTGCTGGCGGACGCTTTCTTCGCTGCAGCCGGGGTGTTGGTTGTTTTCTTCTTGCGCGGAGAGGCCTTGGCCAGTGGGTTGTAGGCAAGGGCTTCTTCGACCCAGTAGTTCCACTGCGCGCGCGTGGCGTAGCCGTTGGGCTCCACCCAGAAGTAGCCCTGCATGCCGCCGCCGGGCGAGAGTTCGCGGGTGTTCTGCATCTCCTGCAGTTCGCCGTGGCGGTCCGGTGGCAGGCGCACCAGCAGCTCTTCACCTTTGATGCCAATGCACAGCTTGCCGTCCACAAAGAAGCAGTAGCAGCCGAACATGGTCCGTTCTTCCACGTCGCTGCGGTGCGCGAGTGACGTGCGCACGGCGTCGATCAGGTGCAGGGTTTCGTCGGAGAGGGGGCGGGCGGGCATGGTGGCTGGTTCAAATGGCGCTGGCTAGATACCTGTCTCAGAGGGTTGTCGCCCCCTCTCCGCTTGTGGGAGAGGGCTGGGGAGAGGGGTGAAACCGGCGCGGCGCGGGTGCAGCCCCCTCTCCCCAACCCTCTCCCGCGAGGGGAGAGGGGGTAGCCCCCGGCGCTGCTACGGGTGCGTGGGCTGATGTTCCTGTCCGAGAGTGGTTTTTCATGAGGAAAATTGGCCGTTACCGCCCGTTGGATAAGCGCTGGTAGCTATGAAAACAGGAGTAAGCGCTCAGCGGATCACCTCCGTCGCATCCCCATCCAGCATGCGCCGCGCAATGATGACCCGCATGATTTCGTTCGTGCCTTCCAGGATCTGGTGCACGCGCGCGTCGCGCAGCAGGCGCTCCAGCGGGTACTCGCGGATGTAGCCGTAGCCGCCGTGCAGTTGCAGGGCGTCGTTGATGACGGTAAAGCCTGCGTCGGTGGCAAAACGCTTGGCCATGGCGCAGTAGGTGGATGCATCGCGTGCACCGGCGTCGAGCTTGCTGGCGGCCAGGCGCACCATCTGGCGGGCGGCGACCAGTTCGGTCGCCATGTCGGCCAGCTTGAACTGCAGGGCCTGGAAGCTGGCGATGGGTTTGCCGAACTGCTTGCGGTCTTGCATGTACTGCTGGGCAGCGTTGAGCGCGCCTTGCGCCGCACCCACCGAGCAGGTGGCGATGTTGATGCGGCCACCGTCCAGGCCCTTCATGGCGATCTTGAAGCCTTCGCCTTCGCGGCCCAGCAGGTTTTCGGCAGGGATACGCACGTTGTCAAAACTGATGGTGCGCGTGGGCTGGCTGTTCCAGCCCATCTTCTGTTCCTTCTTGCCGTAGCTGATGCCGGGTGTGTCGGCGGGCACGGCAAAGGCGCTGATGCCGCTGGCGCCTGATGCTGCATCCCCAGTGCGGGCCATGAGCACCAGCACGTCGGTGCTGCCTGCGCCGCTGATGAAGGCCTTGGCGCCGTTGATGACGTATTCGTTGCCCACCAGCTCGGCGCGGGTCTTGAGCGAGGCGGCGTCGGAGCCCGCGCCGGGCTCGGTCAGGCAGTAGCTGGCGAGTTTTTCGCCCGTGGTGAGCAGTGGGCCCCAGTGGTCGCGCACGGTGGGCGTGGCCCAGGTGCCCAGCATCCAGGTGGCCATGTTGTGGATGGTGATGAAGGCGGTGGTGCTGGGGTCGATGGCGGCCATTTCTTCAAACACCAGCGTGGCGTCCAGCCGGGGCAGGGCGAGGCCACCGGCGGCTTCGGGCGCGTACAGGCCACAAAAGCCCAGCTCGCCCGCCTTGGCGATGGCTTCTTTCGGGAAGATGCCTTCCTCGTCCCAGTGCGCGGCGTGGGGTGCGAACTCAGCTTGTGCAAAGTCGCGGGCCGTCTGGGCAAAGGCGCGTTGTTCTTCGGTGAGTTCAAAGTCCATGGTGTTCTGTCTCTTTGATTTTTGTTGTTCTGGTGGCCTTGCTCAGGGCTTGGCGGACGGGTGGTCCAGCGTCAGCCAGCGCATCAGGCCTTTGCGGCGCGCCTGGGTTTCGGCCGTCAGGCACTCGTGGTACAGGCGCGGCCACTGGGGTTGCGATTCGTTGCTGCGCTGCATCTGCTTGCAGCGGGTGGTGCGCTCGCGCTGCCAGGCCGTGTGCTCCTGCCGCAGCTGGGGCCGTTCGTGGGCCGACAGGGCGCGCATCACGTCGCCGTAGAGGATGGCGATCTCGGTGTCTGCCGCCTGGAAGGCTTGCACGGCGCAGGCGTTGGTTTCTTCCACCGTGCCGCCGGGTTTGCAGGCGGCACCGGCCTGTGCGTGGGCACGAGCGCCCATCAACACTGCGCAAGCCGTACCGAAGACCATGGCCCATCTCCGCATCGTTGTCTGAAAAGTTTGCATGCACCGCTTTTACCATCGACCACAGTGGTCACGACTGGCGCGGCCTAAGGCCAGTGCCACCGTGCAAGGGCCGCCCCGCCGCACGGGTGGCGTCCCCCTTCCGCATCGCGCAGCGATGCAAGAGAAGGGGGAAGGCGCGTAGCGCCTCAGGGGGATGTCACTTCAAACTAATCGTCGTATTCACACCATGCGAGATGGTGCTGTCGTCAAACCAGCGCGCCGTCACCGTCTTGGTCTGCGTGTAGAACAGAACGACCTGCTTGCCGTAGGGGCCCAGGTCGCCCAGCTTGGAAGCGCGCGAGCCCGAGAACGAGAACAGCGGCACTGGCACAGGGATTGGCACGTTGATGCCGACCTGGCCCACGTCGATCTCTTCCTGGAACTTGCGCGCGGCCGCACCCGACTGGGTGAAGATGGCGGTGCCGTTGCCATTGGGGTTGCTGTTGATGAACTCGATGGCTTCGTCAATGTCGGCTGCGGCCGACAGGCACAGCACGGGGCCAAAGATTTCCTGGTCGTAGATGGCCATGCCTGGCTTGACGCCGCTGAACACCGTGGGGCCCACGAAGTTGCCCTTTTCGTAGCCGGGCACATTGGGGTTGCGGCCGTCCAGTTCCAGCGTGGCGCCGTCGGCAATGCCGCGCTCGATCAGTCCTTGCACACGGTCCTTGGCGGCGCATGAGACCACGGGGCCCACGTCCGTGCCCTTTTCGGTGCCTGCGCTCACCTTGAGCGTTTTGGCCTTCTCGACCAGTTCAGGGATCCACTTTTGCGCTTCGCCCACCAGCACCACCACCGACAACGCCATGCAGCGCTGGCCTGCGGCACCAAAGGCGGCACCAGCCAGGGCGTTCAGGGTCTGTTCCTTGTTCGCATCGGGCAGCACGATGGCGTGGTTCTTGGCGCCCATCATGCATTGCACGCGCTTGCCGTTGAGGCTGGCGCGGTTGTAGACGTGCGTGCCCACCTTGGTGGAGCCCACGAAGCTGATCGCCTTGATGTCCTTGTGGTCGCAGATCGCGTTCACAGCGGCTTCGCCACCGTGGATCACGTTGAGCACGCCAGGGGGGATGCCCGCTTCAAGCGCCAGCTCCACCAGGCGCATGGTGACCATGGGGTCTTGCTCGGACGGCTTGAGCACGAAGGTGTTGCCCGTGGCGATGGCCATGGGGAACATCCACAGCGGGATCATGGCCGGGAAGTTGAAGGGGGTGATGCCTGCGCACACGCCCAGGGGCTGCAGCAGCGTGTAGGTGTCCACGCCACCGGCCACGTTGTTGGCCAGCTCGCCCAGCTGCAGGTTGCCGATGCTGGCCGCGTGTTCGACCACTTCCAGGCCACGGAACACATCACCTTCGGCGTCGGGCAGGGTCTTGCCTTGCTCTGCCGTGAGGATGGCGGCCAGCTCGGCCATGTTCTCGCGGATCAGCTGCTGGTACTTGAGGAAGATGCGGGCGCGGGCACCGATGGCGGTCTTCTTCCAGGTCTTGAAGGCTTCCTGGGCCGACGCCACGGCGGCGTCGATTTCTTCAGGCGTGGCAAACGGCACACGGGCCAGCACTTCCTGCGTGGCAGGGTTCACCACGTCGCGCCACTGCGTGGTCTTGGATTCGACGAACTTGCCGCCGATCAGCAGTTTGACGGTGGGGGCCAGCACGGCCTGGGAAGTCGGTGCATTCATGGGTTTGTCTCCTGGGTTGGCACGCGGCGGTTTGCCGACGAATGGCGCATCGTAGCTGTGCAAAATTGCTGAAGCAATAGACAATGCTGCACTTTGGTTTTGCAAATTTGCACAGCATTGATCGCCACGCCTTGCCCGGCACGCCGATCGCGGCACTGGGCACTGGCGAGCGCGTTCAACTACCGTTTCTAGGATCATGGACTGGGACAACCTGCGTTACTTTCTGGAGCTGGCCCGCTCCGGCACCCTGGCCGCCGCCGCCCGCCGCGCGGGGGTGGAGCACACCACCGTGGCGCGCCGCATCCAGGCGCTAGAAAAGCAGATGGGCGCCGCCCTGTTTGCGCGCGAGGCGGGCGGCCACCGGCTGACCGAGGCCGGGCGCCAGCTGCTGCCCGCCGTGGAGGCCATGGAAACCGCCGTGCTGGGCGTGGAGCGCGCCGCCCCGGCGCAGGCGGGGGCAGGGCCCTCGGGCCTGGTGCGCGTGGGGGCCACCGAGGGCTTTGGCACGCTGATCCTGGCGCCGCACCTGGCGCGGCTCACGCAAAAGCACCCGCATTTGTCCATCGACCTGCTGGCGCTGCCGCGCATGCTGCACCTGTCGCGGCGCGAGGCGGACATCGTCATCTCGCTGGAGCGGCCCACGCGCGGCTCGGTCATCGTCACCAAGCTGGCCGACTACACGCTGCACCTGTACGGCCAGCGCGAATACCTGGCGCGCCGCCCCTTGGTGGCCACGCGCGAAGACCTGCGCCACCACGCGTTTGTGAGCTATGTGGACGACCTGCTGTTCACCAAGGAGCTGCAGTTTCTCGACCAGCTCTACCCGCCCGAACGGTTTGCCATGCGCAGCACCAGCGTCACGGCGCAGTACGAGGCGGTGCGCGCCGGGGCCGGGCTGGCCGTGTTGCCCGCCTTTCTGGCCGACACTGACCCGGTACTGGCCCGCGTGCTGCCGCAGGAGGCGCGCTTTACCCGCACCTTCTGGATGAGCATGCCCGCCGAGGCGAAACACCTGGCGCGCATGCAGGCGGTGTGGAGCTTTTTGAAGGAAGTGGGGCAGGGGGAGAGCGGGCGGCTGCGGCCGGACCGGCGGTAGAGCCGTGGCGGGCCCATCGCCTGCACGATTCTTCTTGGCATCCGCCGGGGCGCCGCCTAGCATCCGAGCCACCTATCTGCGTACCAGGAGGCGCCCATGGCCAAGTACCGAATCCTCAGTCTGGACGGCGGCGGCCTGCGCGGCCTGATCACGGCGCGGCTGCTGGCCCGGCTCAATGCCGATCCGCAGGTGGCGGGGTGGCTGAACACCGTGGACCTGTTTGCAGGCACCTCCACTGGCGGCATCCTGGCGCTGGGCCTGGCCTCTGGCAAAACGCCCGAGGAAATCTGCACCGTCTACAAGGAGCGCGGCGGCGTCATCTTTGACGACAGCATCTGGGACAACCTGCGCGACCTGGGAAAAACCGTGGGCGCAGACTACTCCAGCAAGGGCCTCAAGGCCGAGCTGAAAGCCGTGTTTGGCGACCTGAAGCTGCGCGACATCTCCCGCAAGGTCGCCATCCCCACCTTCGACCTCGACAATGAGGAAGTGGCCGCCAAACGCACCTGGAAGCCCAAGATCTTTCACAACTTCAAAGGAGCGGACTCGGACGGCGAGCAACTGGTGGCCCACATCGCCCAGTACACCAGCTCGGCGCCCACCTACTTTCCCTCGGCCGACGGGTACATCGACGGCGGCGTGTTTGCCAACAACCCCAGCATTGTGGCGCTGGCCCAGGCGATTTCACGCCGCAACCAGCCCGCAGAGCGCGCCGCGCTCCATGAAGTGGTGATGCTGTCGCTGGGCACCGGCGTGAGCCTCACCTACATCAAGGGCCAGGCGCTGGACTGGGGCTACGCGCAGTGGGCGCAGCCGCTCATCAACGTGCTGATGGACGGCGTGGCCGGTATCTCGGACTACCAGGCCCGGCAACTGCTGGACGACCGCTACCACCGCCTGCAGATCGTCTTCCAACCGAACGAAACGATTGCGCTGGATGCGGTGGACAAGCTGGACCGCATGGACGAGATTGCCACGGGGCACCCGCTGCAGGAGACGGTGGATTGGCTGCGCACAACCTGGCTCTAGAGATTCTTGCATCGACGCATCCGGATTGAGCAGGATTCGGCGGCTGTCTCCTCCCCGCGCCCTGTTGCGATTGCTTGCAATCTGGCCGGTGCCTGGCGATGCCGACAAGGGCGGCAGTGGATAGGATCGCGTCGCCCTGTGTCCCTCTCCGGTTGCTGCCCCCATGACCACGATGCCTGCCGCCAGCGCGGCTTCCTGCCTTGATCCCTCCACCATCCGCGTGCGTCAGCGTGCGGCTGCGGTGGTGCGGCGCGCGGACGGCCAGGTGCTGTTGCACCGCCGGAAGGGGGATGTGTTCTGGGCGTTGCCGGGCGGCGCCATCGAGCCGGGGGAGAGTGCTTCAGAAGCCCTTGCGCGCGAGCTGCATGAAGAGCTGGGCACGGCCGTGGCCGTAGGGGCCCTGGCCTTTGTGGTGGAGAGCTTTTTTCACCATGCGGGCGAGGCCTGCCATGAGCTGGGGCTCTATCTGCATGCCACCCCGCTGCCAGGCTCGCTGCTGGCACGCTGTGACGGACCGTATGACGGTGTGGAAGGCGTCCAAGGCGGGGAGCATGGGGAGGGAGACAAGGCACTCGTCTTTGCCTGGTTCTCTGTGCAGGCGCTGGCTGCGCTGGATGTGCGGCCAGGCTTTTTGCGCAGCGCGCTGGCCCAGCCACCGGGCTCTGCCGGGGCACTGCACATCGTTCACCGAGACCCGCAGCCATCCCCCTTAGCGCCCCCTCTTGCGGATACTCCGCCATCGTTTTCTTGAACCGAGGCCCCTGTGATGACACTGCCCTTGTTAAGCCCCGCCCGCCCTATCCGCCACGCGCGCCATGCGGCACTTGTGTTGCTGGTGTCCCTTGTCGCCTGCGGGGGCGGAGGCTCGGCCGATGGGCCCGGCACGGGGGCCGATGCGCCCGCTCCGGCGCCCGCCCCAACGCCAGCGCCTGCACCGGCGCCAGGGCCGTCCCCAGCGCCTTCTCCTTCTGTGCCCGGCGCGCTTTCGCCCACCTATACCGGCGAAGGCACGTTCTACGGCGCCACGGGCGGGGGCAACTGCACTTTTGACCCGAGCCCGGACAACCTCATGGTGGCGGCCATGAATGGACCTGACTACGCGGGCAGCGCCGTGTGCGGCCAGTTTGTGGCCGTGACCGGGCCCAAAGGGGCCGTCACCGTGCGCATCACGGACCAATGCCCCGAGTGCAAGTCTGGCGACCTGGACCTGAGCGCTGAGGCCTTTGCGCGCATTGCCGACCCGGTGGCTGGCCGGGTGCCCATCCGCTGGCATGTGGTGCCAGGGGATGTCAGCGGCCCGGTGCGCTACCGCTACAAGGAGGGCAGCAGCCGCTGGTGGGTGGCCATCCAGGTGCGCAACCACCGCCTGCCCGTGACGGGTCTGGAGATCAAGCCCAGCGGCAGCGCGGACTGGATTGCGGTGGCGCGGACCGACTACAACTACTTCGTTCACCCCAGCGCGATTGCCACCGGCCCGCTGCAGGTGCGCATCACTGCCCTGGGCGGTGCCACACTGATCGACACGCTGCCCGAGCCTTCTGATGGGGTGGTTGTTGCTGGCACGGGGCAGTTTCCGTAGGCCATGCCGCGTTTCTTGTTTTTGTCCGTTTTCAGCACAACTGCCTCCGCACCGTGAACTCTCTCGAACTCCAGGCCTATCTGCACCAGCACATTCCTTTGTCCCACGCCATGGATGTGAGCGTGGTGGAGGCATCGCCCCACCAGGTGGTGCTGAGCGCGCCGCTGGCGCCCAACATCAACCACCGCGACACGGTGTTTGGCGGCAGTGCCTCGGCCGTGGCCATTCTGGCGGCGTGGTCCATGCTGCACCTGCGGCTGTCGGCCGAGGGGCTGGGCAGCCGCCTGGTGATTCAGCGCAACACCATGGACTACCTCGCGCCCATGGCGGGCACCTTTACCGCCGTGGCCCAGGCGCCGGCCGCGCAGGTGTGGCAGCCCTTTGCGCGCATGCTGCAGCGCAAGGGCATTGGGCGCATCGTGCAGGCGTCGGTGCTGCACTACCAGGGCGAGGCTGCGGGGCAGCTGGAGGGGGAGTTTGTGGCGTTTGGGCCTGGCTACGTGTCGCCAGCCTGAGGGGCGCGAGCCCCGGGCGCCACGGCGCGTGCTCCGGGTAATCCTGCAAAGTGGGCCGGGGAGCCCCGTTTTATTGCGCCACCGCCGCCTGCTGCGCAGCGTACGCTCCGATCACAAGGCGAAGCGGTGGCTGGCGGGAGGTTTCCCAGCACGGCACCGGGATGTCGCCACGCAGGAGTTCAAGGCGATGTCACCTCTTCTTTCCGGTCTTGCATCCGTAGCCTCGCTGGTCTTCAACGCTGCCTCCAGCGGGGCGGCCAAGTCTGCTGCGCCCCGGCGTGGTAGCGAAGAAGCGCAGGCGCAGCCATCGGCCGTGGTCACGCTCAGCCCCCAGGCCGAGGCGCTGGCGGGGTTTGCGGGCAAGGGCATTCTGGTGTCGCAGGGCAAGGTGGATGGGGCCCTTGGCGCCGTGCAGCGCGGCGGCGGCAGTGGTGGTGGCCTGGTGGGCTTGCCTGCGGCGGGGGGCTCGGTCTCTGCGCAGGACTTCAAGGCGCTGCTCAGCGAGTTTGGTGCGGACGATGCCCAAAAGGAGCAGATTGCCGCCGGGTTTGACACCAGCAAGGACGGCCGGATTTCGCACAAGGAGTTTCTGCAGGGGCTGGCGAGCACGTCGATCACCCGGCAGGGCAATGATTTTTCGCAGGCCGTGCTACAGCTGATGGACCGCAGCGGCATTGCCGATGGGGTGGTGAGCCAGAGCGAATTTGCCGCGCTGGCCACGGCGTTTGCCAATGCAGAAAAGCGGGTGGGGGCTGCATAGGCCCATTGCGGGCCACGTGGCGCACCCTCAACACAAAAGCGGCTCCGAGGAGCCGCTTTTGTCATCAATTGCTATGTAAAAGATAGCAAACTTTTGTTTTCTATGAAGCGGAGAGGGCGTTTTTTCCTCTTGATAACGCCCTGGTTCGACCTGGTCTGCGCTAGTGCGCGCCGCCAGCATCGGCGGCGCCGCCTGCCGTTCTGGCAGGCCGCTTGGTCAGCCAGATCAGCGCGATCAGCAGCAGGAACAAACCTGCCGATCCCAAAAAGATGTCATTGGCCGCGCGCGTGAACGCCTGCTGGTCGATGAGCCGGTTGATCTGCGCCAGCGCTTGCATCTGCGTGAGGCCAGACGCGGTGAGGCTGTCCAGCGTCTGTGCAAACACGCCCTGGCCCTGCACCAGCCCTTCGGTCAGGTGCGCATGGTGCATGGCGGCGCGGCTCTCCCACAGCGTGGTGGCGATCGACGTGCCCATGGCACCGGCGGTGATGCGCACGAAGTTGGAGAGGCCTGCCGCCGCCGGGATGCGCTCTGGCGCCACACCGGCCAGCGTCAGCGTGGTCAGCGGGATGAAGAAAAACGCCATCGCCGCGCCCTGCAGCAGCGTGGGGATGAGGATGTGGATGAAATCCGTCTGCACCGTGAACTGCGAACGCATCCACAGCACCGTGCTGAACACGATGAACGCGCCCGTGGCCATGCGGCGCGGGTCCCACTGGCCTACCTTCTTGCCCACCAGCGGCGTGAGCAAAATGGCAAACACGCCCACCGGCGCCAGCGCCATGCCGGCCGAGGTGGCGGTGTAGCCCATCCACTGCTGCAGCCACAGCGGCAGCAGCACCACGTTGCCGAAGAACAGCGCATAGGCCACCGACAGCGCCAGCGCGCCAAAGGTGAAGTTGCGGCCCTTGAAGAGTTTCAGGTCCACCACCGGGTGCTTTTCGGTCAGCTCCCACACCAGAAAGACGGCAAACGCCACCACGGCGACCACGGCCATGGTGATGATCTCGCCCGAGGCGAACCAGTCCAGCTCCTTGCCCTTGTCGAGCATGAGCTGCAGCGCGCCCACCCACAGCACCAGCAGGCTGAGGCCCACCGTGTCGATGGGCAGTTTGCGGATGGGGGTCTCGCGCTGGCGGTAGATGCCCCAGGTGAGCACCCCGGCCAGCAGACCCACGGGCACGTTGATGTAGAAGATCCACGGCCACGAGATGTTGTCCGTGATCCAGCCGCCCAGCAGAGGCCCCACTACGGGTGCGACGAGCGTGGTCACGCCCCACAACGCCAGGGCGGTTCCCGCCAGCGCCTTGGGGTAGCTGGCGAGCAGTAGGGTCTGGCTCAGCGGGATCATGGGCCCCGCCACCAGGCCCTGCAGCACGCGGAAGAACACCAACGCCTCCAGCGAGCCGGCAAAGCCGCACAGCCAGGACGTGAGCACGAACAGCAGCACGCTCATGGTGAACAGCCGCACCGCGCCAAAGCGCTGCGTAAGCCAGCCAGTGAGTGGCACCGAGATGGCATTGGCCACACCAAAGCTAGTAATGACCCAGGTGCCCTGGCCCGGGCTCACGCCCAAGTCACCGGCAATGGCGGGGATGGAGACATTGGCGATGGACGAGTCCAGCACGTTCATGAACGTGGCCAGCGACAGCGAGAGCGTGCCCAGCAGCAGGGCGGTGCCTTGCAGCGGTGGGTAGGCGGCAGGCGGCCCGGGCGGGGCAGGGGTTGGTGTTGCAGCAGGCGCCGAATTGGCTGGCGCCTGGTCTGCAGTGGGGTTGGCGGCGGTCATGCGCTATCCACCCCGTTCACTGCACCACAGGCGACTGCACTGCCGAGGCTACCGGGGCCGAAGCGTGTTGCTGCTGGCTTTGCGCGGGCGCCTTGCCCACCTTGGGCGATGCCACGGCCACGGCCGCCTTGCCGCTGCGGCCCAGGTTGGCGGCGATGATGTGGGCCACCTCGTCGTCGGCGGCCTTGAACTGCTCGTTGAAAACAGCGGTGGCGGCCACGGGCGTGGTG
>NZ_JBWKZU010000075.1:0-19689 GCF_059424825.1 Acidovorax sp. GW101-11A03
AACTACCCAAAGCGGGTGCTGTTTTAGTTCGGGCGTCGCTACGGCACAGCCAGAACCGATTCGTGAAGAGCGTCCCTTGGCGAATCGGATCGGTGTCGAAGAGCGCTCACTTCCGCACCCCACACTCCCCCACCACCCAATCCCTGAACGCCTTCACCAGCGGCGTCTGCGCCCGCGCCTCGGGGTACACCAAGTAGTACGCATCGGTGCTCGTCAGCACCTGGTCTGACAGCTCCACCAGGCTCCCCTCCGCCAGTTCCTGCTCAATCAAAAAGCGCGGCAGCAGGGCCGCACCCAAGTGCGAGACCGCAGCCTGCGCAATCATGGCGAAGTGTTCGGATTGCGGGCCGCGCAGGGCCAGGGCCGTGGGCACGCCCACCAGCTCAAACCACTCGGCCCACTGTGTGGGGCGGGTGCTTTGCTGCAGCAGCACCACGCGGGTCAAATCCTGTGGGGTGCGGATGCCGTGGCGGTCGCGGTAGGTGGGGCTGCACACGGGCACGGTTTCTTCGTGCATCAGGTATTCGCACACGGCGCCCGCCCAGTGCGGGGTGCCGAAGTGGATGGCGGCGTCGAACGGTGTGCCCGCAAAGTCAAACGGCTCGGTGCGGGCCGAGAAGTTGACCATGGCCTCGGGGTGTAGCGCCATGAAGCCGCCCAGGCGCGGGATGAGCCAGCGGGTGCCCAGCGTGGGCAGCACGGCCAGGTTGAGCAGGCCGTCGGTGCTGGAAAACGCCATGGCTTTTTGCGTGCTGGCCGATAGCTGCTGCAGCACGTTTTGCACGTCGGCCGCATAGACGCGGCCCGCGTCGGTCAGCACCACGCGCTGGCGCACGCGGTGGAAGAGGGCGGTGCCAATCTGATCTTCCAGCTGCCGGATCTGGCGCGACACCGCGCTTTGCGTGAGGTGCAGTTCCTCGGCCGCGCGTGACACGCTCTGGTGCCGGGCTGCGGCCTCAAAGGCCAGCAGGTCGGCGGTGGAGGGCAGGAAGGCACGGCGCAGCAGGGTCATACCAGTTTATGCATTGGGGGAATGATGATGGGTGCCAAAAAACTGAGCTTTTTGAGCCACTGCCGCGCTTTGGGTATGGGGTAGCAGTCCTGATATTTTCAGGCACTTCATTCTGATTTGTGATCAAGTAGTTCCATTTTTTTGCTATCCAGCGTGGCCCGATTGGCGGATATTGGCGCATTCATTGCGTGTGTTCTCCCACGCTGTTTCCCTTTCTCTGCCTCCACCCACGCTAGCGAGCCGCCATGTCCGCCACCCCTGCCGCCACACCCCTTGTGTCCGAAGTTGATCAACTGCTGCAACGCCTGGGCGTGCCCCGCGCTGCGTACACCGGTGGCACGCTGGCTGCGCGTTCGCCCATCACGGGCGAGGTGCTGGCCCAGGTGCCACAGCAAAGCGCGGCCGACGCCACGGCCGCCATCGGCCGCGCGCATGCGGCCTTCCAGGCATGGCGCAATGTGCCCGCACCGCGCCGGGGCGAGCTGGTGCGCCTGCTGGGCGAGGAGCTGCGCGCCGCCAAGACCGACCTGGGCCTGCTGGTGACCATCGAGGCGGGCAAGATCCCGTCCGAAGGCCTGGGCGAGGTGCAGGAGATGATCGACATCTGCGACTTTGCCGTGGGCCTGTCGCGCCAGCTGTACGGCCTGACGATTGCCACCGAGCGCCCCGGCCACCGCATGATGGAAACTTGGCACCCGCTGGGCGTGTGCGGCGTGATTTCTGCCTTCAACTTCCCCGTGGCCGTGTGGTCGTGGAACGCCGCGCTGGCGCTGGTGTGCGGTGATTCGGTGGTGTGGAAGCCGTCGGAGAAAACGCCGCTCACGGCTCTGGCCACGCACGCGATTGCGCAGCGCGCCATCGCACGCTTTGGCGCCGATGCACCCGAAGGCCTGCTGGAGCTGATCGTGGGCCAACGCGACATTGGCGAAGTACTGGTGGATGACGCCCGCGTGCCCGTGCTGTCGGCCACGGGCTCCACGGCCATGGGCCGCGCCGTGGGCCCGCGCCTGGCAGCGCGGTTTGCGCGCGGCATTCTGGAGCTGGGCGGCAACAACGCGGCCATCGTGGCGCCCACGGCCGACCTGAACCTGGCCCTGCGCGGCATTGCGTTTGCCGCCATGGGCACGGCGGGCCAGCGCTGCACCACGCTGCGCCGCCTGTTTGTGCACGAGAGCATTTACGACCAGCTGGTGCCCCAGCTCGCCAAGGTCTACGCCAATGTGCAGGTGGGCGATCCGCGCGCCGCTGGCACGCTGGTGGGCCCACTGATCGACCACATGGCCTTTGACGGCATGCAAAAGGCGCTGGAGCAAAGCCGCGCGCTGGGCGCCACCGTGCACGGCGGCGGCCGTGTGGAAGGCGTGGGCGGTGCGGATGCGTACTACGTGCGCCCTGCGCTGGTCGAACTGCAAAAGCACGAAGGCCCCGCGCTGCACGAAACCTTTGCGCCCATCCTGTACGTGGTGCGCTATCAACTTGTCGACGAAGCCATTGCCATGAACAACGCCGTGGGCGCGGGCCTGTCGTCGTCCATCTTCACGCTCAACGTGCGCGAGGCGGAGCAGTTCATGTCGGCCGCTGGTTCGGACTGCGGCATTGCCAACGTGAACATTGGCCCCAGCGGCGCCGAAATTGGCGGCGCGTTTGGCGGTGAGAAGGAAACCGGCGGCGGCCGCGAAGCGGGCTCGGACAGCTGGAAGGCCTACATGCGCCGGGCAACGAACACCATCAACTACTCCACCGCGCTGCCGCTGGCACAGGGCGTGACGTTTGACGTGTAAGCCACGCGCTGGTTGCCCCGTTCATGTTGATTGCTAAGGACTCACACCCCATCGTCATCATTGGCGGTGGTGTCATCGGCAGTGCGATTGCGTATTTCCTCACGCTGCAGCAACCGGGCTGCGAGGTGGTGGTGATCGAGCGCGATCCGACCTACGCGCGTGCCTCGTCGGCCCTGTCGGCCAGCTCCATCCGCCAGCAGTTTTCTACCGACATCAACATCCAGATCTCGGCGTTCGGCATCGGCTTTCTGCGGAACGTGGGCCAGCTGTTGGCGTGCCATGGTGATGCGCCCGACATCGGTCTGCACGAAGGCGGCTATCTGTACCTGGCCACCCAGGCGGGCGAGGCCACGCTGCGCGAGAACCATGCACTGCAGAAGCAGCACGGCGCCGATGTGGCGCTGCTCAGCCCGCAGCAATTGACCGAGCGTTTTCCGTGGCTGGCGCTGCAGGACGTGGTGCTGGGCTCGCTGGGCCTGTCGGGCGAGGGCTGGTTTGATGGCTACCTGCTGCTGACGGCGCTGCGCAAGAAGGCACAGAGCCAGGGCGTGCGCTATGTGGCCGATGAGGCTGTGGGGCTGGACACGGCGGCCAGCGATGGCGCGTTGCATGTGAATGCGGTGCGACTGAAAAGCGGCGCCGTGCTGCCTTGCCGCTACGCCGTGAATGCGGGCGGCCCGTGGGCGGCCGCCATTGCGGGCTGGGCGGGCATTGATTTGCCCGTTGTGGGCAAACGCCGCACCGTCTTCAACCTGGCCAGCCCCGCAGCGCTGCCGGGCTGCCCACTGCTCATCGACACCAGCGGCATCTGGCTGCGGCCCGAGGGCAAAGGCTTCATCTGCGGCTTTGCGCCTGATGCCGACAACGACGCCGACTTTGCCCCGCTGGAGCCGGAGTACGCCGCGTTTGACAACCTCATCTGGCCCACGCTGGCAGAGCGCATCCCCGGCTTTGAGGCACTGCGCATGCAGGGTGCCTGGGCGGGTTACTACGAGATGAACACCTTCGACCACAACGCCATCGTGGGCCTGCACCCGGCGTGCGACAACCTGGTGTTTGCCAACGGCTTTTCGGGCCATGGCCTGCAGCAGTGCCCTGCCGTGGGCCGGGGCGTGGCCGAGCTGCTGCTCACAGGACGCTACCAAAGCCTGGACCTGTCGCCGCTGTCCATCGAACGCATTGCGCGCAACGCGCCGCTGCTCGAAAAGAACGTGATCTGAGCCCTGCTTTTTTTTAACCTGCCAACGACAAAACACAAGGAGACAACGACATGGCAATTTCCCGCAAGACCTTCACAGCGCTCGCTGCAGGCCTGACCCTGGCCTGCATGGCCACGGCCCCCGCGCTGGCGCAGACGGTCAGCCAGCCCACGCTGGAGAAGATCAAGGCCAGCGGCAAAGTGGTGCTGGGCGTGCGCGAGACCTCGCCGCCCATGGCCTACGCGTTGGGCGCAAACGAAAAATACGTGGGCTACCACGTCGAGCTGTGCGAGCGCGTGCTGAAAGAAATCGCACCCGACGCCAAGCTCGAATACATGGCCGTGACGGCGCAGAACACGCTGCCGCTGGTGCAGAACGGCACGCTGGACATCGGCTGCGGCCCCACCACCAACAACACCGCGCGCCAGCAGCAGGTGGCCTTTGCCGTAACCACCTACGTGAGCGAAGTGCGCATGGCGGTGCGCAAGGATTCGGACCTGAAGTCCATCAGCCAGCTTGCAGGCCGCACCATTGCGGCATCGACCGGCACCACCGCCGTGCAGCTCCTGCGCAAGCAAGAGCGCGCGCTGGGCGGCGCCCCCATCAAGACCGTGCTGGGCAAGGACCACCACGAGAGCTTCCTGCTGCTGGAGTCGGGCCGCGCGGATGCCTTTGTGCTCGACGACAACCTGCTGGCCGGGATGATCGCCAACTCCAAGGACCCCTCGGCCTACCGCATCGTGGGCGAGCCGCTGGGCGCCGAGCCCATTGCGCTGCTGTTCCGCAAGGACGACCCCAGCTTCAAGGCGGCGGTGGATGGCGTGCTGACCAAACTCATGCAATCCGGCGAGATGGAGAAGATCTACGCCAAGTGGTTTGTGAGCCCCATCCCGCCCAAGAACGTGGGCCTGAGCCTGCCGCTGGGCTCCACGCTGCGCCAGCTGTTTGCCACCCCCAACGACAAGCCCCTGGAGACCTACCAGCAATGAACGCTCCCATCCCCGCCACGGCCTTCCGCGCGGCCGACCGCCTGGGCGCCATCGGCGTCTCGGAAATCGTTCGCCTGACGCAAGAGGCCAACCAGCTCAAGCGCCAGGGCCAGCCCGTGATCGTGCTCGGCCTGGGCGAGCCGGACTTCGATACGCCAGCCCACATCCTGGAGGCCGCGCAGCAGGCCATGGCGCGGGGGGAGACGCACTACACGGTGCTGGACGGAACGGCTGAGCTGAAAGCCGCCATCCAGCACAAGTTCAAGCACGACAACGGGCTGGACTTTCAGCTCAACGAAATCACCGCAGGTGCGGGTGCCAAGCAGATCCTCTACAACGCGCTGATGGCCTCGGTGAACCCTGGCGACGAGGTGATCCTGCCCGCGCCGTACTGGACGTCATACGCCGACATGGTGCTGATTGCGGGCGGTGTGCCGGTGGTGGTGCCCTGCACCGAGGCCAACGGCTTTCGCATCACGCCCGAGCAGCTGGAGGCGGCCATTACACCGCGCACGCGCTGGGTGTTCATCAATTCGCCCTCCAACCCCAGTGGTGCGGCCTACAGCGCCGAGCAACTGCGCCCGGTGCTGGAAGTGGTGGAGCGCCACCCACAGGTGTGGCTGCTGGCGGACGACATCTACGAGCACATCCTGTACGACGGCCGCGCGTTTGCCACGCCCGCCGCCGTGCTGCCCTCGCTGCGCGACCGCACGCTGACGGTGAACGGTGTCTCCAAGTCGTATGCCATGACCGGCTGGCGCCTGGGCTACGGCGCAGGCCCCAAGGCGCTGATTGCGGCCATGGCCGTGGTGCAAAGCCAGGCCACATCGTGCCCCTCGTCCATCAGCCAGGCGGCGGCCGTGGCCGCGCTGACGGGGCCGCAAGACGTGGTGCGCGAGCGCTGCCAAGCGTTCCAGGACCGGCGCGATCTGGTGGTGGCCGCACTCAACGCCTCACCCGGCCTGCGCTGCCGTGTGCCTGAGGGCGCGTTCTACACCTTTGCCAGCTGCGAAGGCGTGCTGGGCCGCACCACGCCGGGCGGTTTGCTGCTGCGCACCGATGCCGACTTCTGCGCCTACTTGCTGCGCGAGCACCATGTGGCTGTGGTGCCCGGCGGTGTGCTGGGGCTGGCGCCGTACTTCCGCATCTCGTACGCTGCGTCCACGGCTGACCTGCAAGAGGCCTGCGCACGCATCCAGCGCGCCTGCCAGGCCCTGTTCTGAATTTTTGATCCGATACCGTTGACATGAACACGACCTCCCTCACCCCCCGCACCGGCGGCCAGATCCTGGTGCAGCAGCTCATCACCCACGATGTGAAGCAGCTCTTTTGTGTACCCGGCGAAAGCTACCTGGCCGTGCTCGATGCGCTGCATGATGCCGACATCGGCGTGACGGTGTGCCGCCAGGAGGGCGGGGCGGCCATGATGGCCGAGGCGCAGGGCAAGCTCACAGGCCAGCCCGGCATCTGCTTTGTGACGCGCGGGCCCGGTGCTACGAATGCATCGGCAGGCATTCACATCGCGCACCAGGATTCAACGCCCATGATCCTGTTCGTGGGCCAGGTGGCCCGCAACGCCATGGGGCGCGAAGCGTTTCAGGAGCTGGACTACAGCGCCGTGTTCGGCACCATGGCCAAGTGGGTGGTGCAGATTGACGACCCAGCCCGTGTGCCCGAGCTGATCTCGCGCGCTTTCCATGTCGCCACCTCGGGCCGCCCTGGCCCCGTGGTGGTGGCGCTGCCCGAAGACATGCTGACCGAGGCCGCCACTGTGGCCGATGCGTTGCCCTACCAGGTGGCGGAGACCCACCCTGGCACTGCGCAGATGGCCGAGCTGGCGCAGCGCCTGCAAGCCGCCAAAAATCCCGTGGCCATCCTGGGCGGCAGCCGCTGGTCCGAGCAGGCGGTGCGCGAGTTCACCGCGTTTGCCGAAGCGTGGTCCATTCCGGTGTACTGCTCGTTCCGCCGCCAGATGCTGTTCCCGGCCACACATGCCTGCTACGGCGGTGACCTGGGTCTGGGCGTCAACCCCAAGCTACTGGCGCGCATCAAGGCGTCCGACCTGGTGCTGGTGTTGGGCGGGCGCCTGTCCGAAGTTCCGTCGCAGGGCTACGAGCTGTTCAACATCCCGACGCCCGCGCAACCCTTGGTGCACGTGCATGCCGATGCGGATGAGCTGGGCAAGCTCTACCGCCCCACCCAGGCCATCCACGCCACGCCGCAGGCGTTTGCTGCAGCGCTCAATACGGTGCGCCCCACGGCCGCAGTGCCGTGGACTGCCCACACGGAAGCCGCCCATGCCGAATACCTGGCCTGGAGCGACACGGCGCCCATCCGCATCCCCGGCAACCTGCAAATGGGCCAGGTGATGCAGCACCTCAAGGAAGTGCTGCCCGCTGACACCATCTTCTGCAATGGCGCGGGCAACTTCGCCACCTGGGTTCACCGCTTCTGGCCCTTCACCACCTACGCGAGCCAGCTTGCGCCCACCAGCGGGTCGATGGGCTACGGCCTGCCCGCAGGCGTCGGTGGCAAGCGCCTGTGGCCCCAGCGTGAGGTAGTGGTCTTTGCGGGTGACGGCGACTTCCTGATGCACGGTCAGGAGTTTGCAACCGCCGTGCAGTACGGCCTGCCCATCCTCGTGGTGCTGCTGGACAACGCCATGTACGGCACCATCCGCATGCACCAGGAGCGTGAGTACCCCGGCCGCATCAGCGCCACGCAGCTCAAGAACCCCGACTTCAAGGCCTACGCCCAGGCCTTTGGCGGCCACGGTGAACGCGTGACCACCACCGAGGAGTTCGGCCCGGCATTGGCCCGCGCCCGTGCCAGCGGCCTGCCCAGCGTGCTGCACTGCCTGATCGACCCCGAGGCGATCACGCCCACCGGCACGCTGCAGGGCATTCGCAAAGCGGCCCTGGCAAAACAGTGATGGTGACCCGGCGATAGCGCTGAAGAGCGGGATGGCAGCAGGCTGTCACCCCGCCGCGCACAATAGCGGGCGTGACCGTTCCCGCATCTGAATTTGCTGAAAGCGACCCGGCAACCTCGGCCCAGACCGGGGGCAAGCTGCGCCGCATTGCCCACCTCGACATGGACGCCTTTTTCGCGTCCGTCGAGTTGCTGCGCTACCCGCAGCTCAAGGGCCTGCCCGTGGTCATTGGCGGCGGGCGGCGCAAGGTGGACGAGCTGCTGCTGCGCGGGCCCGACGGCACGGCCGAGCGCGAGCGGCGCTTCATCCCGGTAGAGGATTTCCCGCTGCTCAAGGACTATGTGGGCCGGGGCGTGATCACCACCGCCACCTATGCCGCGCGGCAGTTTGGTGTGGGCTCGGCCATGGGCATGATGAAGGCGGCCAGGCTGTGCCCGCAGGCCATCGTGCTGCCGGTGGATTTTGACGAGGTGCGGCGTTATTCGCGCACCTTCAAGGCCGCCATCACCGAGATCGCGCCGGTGATGCAGGACCGGGGTGTGGACGAGGTGTACATTGACTTCACCGACGTGCCCGGCGGCCAGCGCGAGGGCGGGCGGGTGCTGGCGCGGCTCATCCAGAAAAGCATCTTCGACAAGACGGGGCTGACCTGCTCCATCGGCGTTGCGCCCAACCGGCTGCTGGCCAAGATGGCGAGCGAGTTCAACAAGCCCAATGGCATCTCCATCGTTTACGAGGAAGACCTGCAGAAAAAAATCTGGCCGCTGAACGTGCGAAAGATCAACGGCATCGGGCCCAAGGCGGGCGCGAAGCTGGCGCGGTTGGGCATCGAGACCATCGGCCAGCTGGCGGCGCAGGATCCGCAGTGGCTCATCGGCCATTTCGGCAAGTCCACCGGCGCCTGGATGCACCGCGTGGCCTGGGGCCGCGACGACAGCCCCGTGGTGACCGAAAGCGAGCCCGTGAGCATGAGCCGCGAGACCACCTTTGACCGCGACCTGCACGCCGTGCGCGACAAGGCGGAACTGGGCGCGATCTTCACCGACCTGTGCCTGCGTCTGGCCGAGGACCTGCAGCGCAAGGGCTATGTGGCGCGCACCATTGGCATCAAGCTGCGCTACGACGACTTCAAGATTGCCACGCGCGATCACACGGCGGGCATCTACACGGCCGATGGCGCCACCATCCGTCAGTTGGCGGGGCAGTGCCTCAAGCGCGTACCGCTGGACAAGCGCCTGCGGCTGCTCGGTGTGCGGGCCAGCACGCTGGCGCGGCGGGGTGAAGAGCCCGTGCTGGAACCCCGGGCTGGGGCAGCGGCAGAAACACGCCGACGCAAGCCAGGCACCACCGGTGGCACCGACGGTGTGGGGGGCACTGCCCAGCTTTTTTAGCGCGGGCTGGCCCACTTCTGCCACGCCACGGCCCGGCGGGGCCGTGGCAATCGGCGTAAACACCCAGGGCGCGGGCTGGCTGCAACAGCTGCCGCGTTTCTATACTCGCGCGCATATGGCCACTGCCACTGATCGCTCCTCCGCCAACCTGCAGGCATTGATCCGCGCGGCCGCCGCGGGTGATCATGCCGCCTTCGCGCAGGTCTACCAGCGCACCCATGTGCATCTGTTCGGCGTTGCCGTGCGTATGTTGGGGCAAGGACAGGCGGCAGAGGACGTGCTGCAAGAGGCGTATGTGAGCATCTGGAAAAACGCTGGAAGCTACCGCAGCGAAGTGGGTGGGCAACCTGTCCAGCCCATGACATGGCTGATTGCCATTGTGCGCAACAAGGCGCTGGACGCTTTGCGCGCCCGTGCGCGGCGGCCCGAAAGCGCCTGGAACGACACCACCGAGCCCGCAGGCGGTGAGGCGGAAGGCAGCGACGCGCCGGATGCTGCATCTGCATGGGCCACCGCACCCAGCGCGCAGCACCTGCTGGAGCAGGCCACCCAGGCGCTGCGCATCGACGGCTGCATGAATGCGCTGGACGGGAGCCACCGGCAAAGTCTGGCGCTGGCCTATTACCAGGGCCTGTCGCATTCCGAGGTGGCGGCGCAGATGGGCGCGCCACTGGGCTCGGTCAAGGCGTGGATCCGGCGGGGCCTGGAACGCCTGAAAAACTGCCTGGCCGCGCAAGGGGTGGGCGCATGAGATACACCCATCCCGCGCTGCTGGACCACCTGGCGTCTGCCTATGTGCTGGGCACCCTGGGCGGCGGTGCGCGCCGCCGGTTTGTGCGGCTGCTGAGAGATCGCAGCGACCTGCAGTTGCTGGTGGCGCAATGGGAAGCACGGCTGGGCCTGTTGGCCAGTTCGGTGCCGATGCAGCAGCCACCGCCGCGCGTGTGGGCCGCCATTGAGGCGCGCACCCGGCCGCGCGATTTGAATGTGAAAGAAGTCGCCCTGCAGGGCGGTTGGATGGGCGCGTTGTGGCGGCGCCATGGGGTGTTGCAGGGCTTGGCGGGCTTGGTGCTGGGGGTGGCGGCCACCGTGGCGCTGGTGGCTGCGGTGCCCACCTGGTTTGTGTCGAGCGACCAGGTGGCCCTGCGCGCTGGGGACAAGCTGCCGCAGGCCTATGTGGGCTTGCTGACGGACGCGGCTGGCAATGGCAAGGTGCTGGTGAGTTCGTTGCGCCATGGGCGCACGCTGACGGTGAAGGCCATCGGGCCCATCACGCTTCCAGCGATGCCCGCAGCTCCTGCCACGATGGCGGGCGCTGCCCCCCAGCTGGTGCTGTGGGCGGTGCCCGCCGACGGTGCCCCATTTGTGCTGGGTACGGTGCCGGTGACGGGCTCTGCGGTGTCGGCATTGCCCGATACGTCAGAGAAGCTGCTACTCAAGGTCAGCAAGCTCATGGTGACACAGGAGACATCGGCAACGCCCCAGGTGCCCAGTGGTACCGTGCTTTTCACTGGCAACTGCGCCAAGCTGTGGTGACGGGGGGCGGGGCGAGGCCGCCCCTGGCGTCGCTAAGAAAAAATTTTCCGGGCACTACATCCGTTTGGCTCTCCGTGGCGTTTGTCCAAGGTGCCGTTGCGCGGCATGGGGCCGGTGCGGCCTCTCACCCCTTTTTTCTTGTCTGCGTTTTCAGGAGTCTTCCCATGCCTTCCTATTCTGTTCGCCGTTGGATGTCCACGCCCCTGCTAAGCCTGGCATTGGCGGCGGCGCCCCTGTGTGCGCTGCACACTGCCCATGCCGCCGATACACCCACCACGCCGGTCGAGAACACCCGCATTGACGACTTTGCGGTGGGCAAAAAAGCCATCGAGGCCAAGAATTGGGCGCTGGCGGCCAGCAGCTTCAGCAAGGTGGTGGCCCAGAACCCGCAGAATGCCGATGCCTACAACCTGCTGGGCTACTCCAACCGCTGGCTGGGCAAGTACGACGAGGCGTTTGCCGCCTACAACAAGGCCTTGGCGCTGGACCCCCGCCACAAGGGCGCACTGGAATACTCGGGCATGGGCTACCTCAAGGTGGGCCAGAAGGCGCAGGCCGAAGCCCAGCTCGCCAAACTGCAGGCCATTTGCGCGCAGTGCGAGGAAACCACTGATCTGGCCAAGGCCATCGCGGCGTACAAGCCTGCGCAGTGAACGGGGGCGCTGGTGTGCCGGGGGGGGCGGGGGGGGCGGGGCGCTGGCGGGCTGCTGGAGCGATCAGGCAAGCCGGGGGCTTTGTCACCCTCAGGGGAGAGGCGATCTTCATCCCGGTATTCCTTGACGAAGCCTTACTCGTAACTTACATTGAATCACCCGTTTTCCGGGAGATTCCCATGACGCTGAACGAGCTGCAACGCATCAAGCAATGGCATGTTGCGCACAAGGGTGACCACCCGCTGGAGTACCACCTGTGGGACCTGGTGCTGACGCTCTGGGTGTTGGGATGGGTGGGCTGGTTTCCCATCTGCGCCTTTGGCGAGCCGCTTACCGCCCCACTGAGCCTGATCGGTATCTTTGTGCCCAGTCTGTACGTGACCTGGCGCACCCGCGCACATTTGCGTCATACCCTGCGGTGTGACTGGCTTGATGTGCGGGGCTGATGGCGGGCTTACTGCCGCGCCGTGCGCACATTGCGCGGCAGGCCCTGCGGGTGGCTGGTGCGCAGGGGGTTGATGTCCAGCCCGCCCCGGCGCGTGTAGCGCGCATACACCGTGAGCTTGATGGGTTTGCAGCGTGCCCACAGGTCCATGAAGATGCGCTCCACACACTGCTCGTGGAACTCGTTGTGGTTGCGAAAGCTCACCAGGTACTGCAGCAGGCCTTCCTGGTTGATCTGCGGGCCGCTGTAGCTGATCTGCACGCTGCCCCAGTCGGGCTGGCCGGTCACCAGGCAGTTGCTTTTGAGCAGGTTGCTGGTCAGCGTCTCCGTCACGGGCGCTTCGTTGAATTCGGCCGTCAGCAATTCGGGTGCGGGCTGGTAGCGCGTGCATTCCACATCCAGCCGGTCCAGGCTCAGGCCATCCAGCTCGTGCACGGGTTCCTGGTCGAACAGCTCGGGCGCGACGAGCTTCACGCCCACCGTGGCGGCGTGCTCTGCACCGCGCCACACGGCCTCACTGATGTCGTTGCGGATGCGGGCCTGTACCTCGGCCATGTCGGCAAACCGTGTGTTGTTGAAGCTGTTGAGGTACAGCTTGAACGATTTGCTTTCAACGATGTTGGGCGTCTCGCAGGGCACGGTGATGTGCGCCAGCGCCACCTGCGGCTTGCCGCGCGCATTCAGCCATGACAGCTCGAAGGCCGTCCACAGGTCGGCGCCGAAGAAGGGCGCAGCGCCGGTGATGCCGATCTCGGCCCGCTTGCCTGCGCGGGGGATGGGGAATAGCAGCGCGGCATCGTACTGGTCTACATAGGCCGAGGCCTTGCCCAGCTGGGATTGTTCTGGCGTGTTCATGCTGGTGTGGTTGTATGTATATTTGCTATCTTTTTAATAGCTATTAAGGCAATATGGACGGGCGGAGAGGCCTGTTTTTATTTGAATTCCCGCTCACGCAGCCACTTGGTGGCGATCCACTTCTCACCCGCGATCACGGGGGCGCCGCCGTGCAGCGTGCGGGTGGAGGTGTGGGGGCGCTCGTAGCTGAAGAACACCGCGTTCCCGCGCTGCGGGCCCACCTCAAGATGCACGTCGGGGAAGGTGGTGCCGCCGCCTTTTTCGGGGGTGTTGAGGTACATCACCAGCGTGCCCACGCGCTGCCCGCCGCGCTTGACGATGGTGGCCGTGCCGGGCTCGGCGGGGTCGAAGTAGTCGTAGTGCGGCTTGTACTCGGCGCCGGGGCGGTAGTGCAGCACCTGCAGGCCTTCTCCGTTCTCGATGGGCCAGTTCAAAAGGCGGGCGATGCGCTCTTCGATGCGCTGGATCAGCGGGGTTTCGCCGCGCTGGAAGAACATGCCGTCGCTGGTGCGGTCGGCGTTGATCTCTTCGCCACCCGTCTTGGTGGCCACGGTGAGCGAGCGCGCCAGGCGGGGTTCGGCGTCGGCAATCAGGGCGTCGCATTCCTCGGGCGACAGCAGGTTGCCAAACACCACGATGCGCGGCTGGGCCATGGCCAGCAGCACGTTGACCATGCGGTCGCCGCAGTCCACTTGCGAGGGTGATGCATCGAGCTGCGGTTCGGGCACGGGCACGGCCGAGGGCAGGCCCTGTTGCACGGCCAGCTCGTTCAGGTGGTCCTGCAGCGTGATCTCCAGCGCGTCGGCAGCCACGTCCTCGTCCCAGCCCGCGTCGCGCATGGACTGCAGCACCACGGGCGCGGCGTGGCCGGCCTGTGCCTGCTCGATGATCCAGCGGCGCAGCTCGGGCGTGATGGCCTGCCGCGCCGTATGGTTGCGCTGGGCCGTGGTGGTGCTGTCGGAATGCGTGTCAGAGCGTGATGCCATGGCGGTCCTTCAACGGGGTGCGGTGGGGAGGCACAACAATTCAATTCATGCGGCAGGTGCCGCCTTGCGCCGGAACACCAGGCGCTCCGGGTCGGATGATGCCGGGGCAAAGGCATAGCCGTCCAGATCAAAACCTTCGAGCTTGTGCGGCGTGGCAATGCGGTGGGTGATGGCATAGCGTGCCATGAGGCCGCGCGCACGTTTGGCAAAGAAGCTGATGATCTTGTAGTTGCCGCCCTTCCAGTCCTCGAACACACACTCGATGACGCGGGCCTTGAGCGCCTTGCGGTCCACGGCCTTGAAGTATTCCTGCGAGGCCAGGTTGACCACCACGGGCGTGGTGTCGGAGCGCAGCCGGGTGTTGAGGTGTTCGGCGATCTGGCTGCCCCAGAACTGGTAGAGGTTGCTGCCCGCGCCGGTGGCCAGGCGTGTGCCCATTTCCAGGCGGTAGGGCTGCATGCGGTCCAGCGGCCGGAGCACGCCGTACAGGCCGCTCAGGATGGCCACATGGCTCTGCGCCCAGTCCAGGTCGTCGGGGCCCAGGCTGCGGGCTTGCAGCCCGTCGTAGACATCGCCGTTGAAAGCCAGCACCGCCTGGCGTGAGTTGCTGGCCGTGAAGCGGGGCCGCCAGGCCTGGTAGCGTGCCACGTTCAGCGCCGCAAGCTGGTCGCTCAGCTCCATCAGCGAGGCGATCTGCTGCGGGGACTGCGTGCGCAGCACCTCGATGAGGGCCGTGGATTGGGGCACAAACTGCGGCGTGGTGTGTGGCAGGCCCTCGGGCAGGGGCGTGTCGTAGTCGAGCGACTTGGCAGGGGACAGCAGGAACAGCATGGGGGCGGAAAGCTCTTGGGTCTATAGGGGGGCGGTTTGCCAGCGGCTGTGCGGGCTATGCGGGCTATGCGGGCTATGCAGGAAATGGTACCTGCTCCATCCCGGTTGCCGATCGCTCATGGGTATTGGCGGGCACGCGCTGCCAACGCTGAACAAGGCGCTGGGCCTTGCTCGCGCGACCCCAAAAAAAGAAGGCGGCCGGAGCCGCCTTCTGGGTTCACAGCCACCGCCAGGGGCGGGAGCCATGTGCTGCGGGCTTCAAGCCGCTGGTGGCTGCTCAAAAGGCAGGGGCATGGCCGACAGGTCGCGGCGGGTTTCCACCAGCACCAGCGGGCCTTCGTCCACTACCACCACAGGAGGCCGTTCGCGGGGCACGTGGATGGGCTTGGGTTCGGCGGCAATCGCGGCCTGCACGGCGGCGATCTTTTCTGCATCGGAGTTCACCCATTGCAGGCCCGACGAAGCGGCCACTTGCTGCAGTGCATCGACCGGCAGCGTGAACGCCTGTACGCGGGGGAGGCCGCTCTGGGCTGCTGCGGTTGCGGGGGCCGCTGTGGCAGCAGCCGGGGCCACTGCCGCGGGTGCCGCAGGGGTGGTTGCTGCGGCGACAGGTGCGGCGGCGACCACTGGCGCGGGCGCAGGCACAGCGGCCACGGGCGCTGCAGCGGGTGCCACGGCTTCGGCCTCTGCCGCCACCGGAGCGGTGGGCGCAGTGGCCGGGGCGCTGAAGTAGCTGCGGCGTGGGGGCTCGTCCTGGGATGCCGTGGCTGCTGCGGGCGCGGCCTGGGTCAGGTCGAAGTCCAGCATGGCGGGTGCAGCAGCGGCTTCGGCACCGTTGCCATCGCGGGGGCCACGTTCACCGCGTTCACGGCGGTCGCGGCCATAGCGGTCGCGTGAACGGCGTTCGCGGCGCTGCTCTTCTCCACCTGCGCCTTGGCCGTTGCCGGGAGCGTCATTGCCGCTGAGGTCCAGGTCGGGCAGCGAGGCCAGGGGCGCTGTGTCGGCAAAGTCGCCGGGCACGGCAGGGGCCTGTGCCGCTGCCGCTTCCTGGGCTTCCACGGCGCGGGGTGCGCGTTCGCCACGGGGGGCGCGGTCACCACGTTCGCGGCGGGGGCCGCGTTCACCACGGGGCTGCTGGGCTGGTGTGCCTTCGGCGCCCTGGTTGCCCGGGCCTTCCACCTGTGCGCTGGCGGCGGTGTTGTCGCCGTTCAGGGCCACATTCTGTTGGCGGGGCTCGGCATCGCGGCGGCCACGGCCACTGTCGCGTCCATCGCGTCCGCTGCGGCCACCACCTTCACGGCCTTCGCCCTCGGGGCGGCGGTCGGTGTCACGCGGTGGGCGGCTCTCCACGTCGCGGGGGGCGCGGCCTTCGGCCGAACGCTCGCCACGGCGGCCACGGCCTTCGCCGTTGCCAGCTTCGCGGTTGCTGTCACGGCCGGCTTCACGCTGGCCTTCACGGTTGCCATCGCGGCCACCGCTGCGGCGGCCACGGCCTTCACCGTTGCGGCCTTCGCGGCGGGGTTCGCCACGGCCAGCGGGCTCGGCGGCCGGTGCGGCGGCAGGAGCTGCCACCGGGGCCGGGGCCGCAGCGGGCGCGCTGCCAAAGCCGAACAGGCTCTTGAGCCAGGCAAAGAAGCCTTGCTCCTGCGGCGCGGCCGGGGCGGGCGCTGCCACCGGGGCCGGTGCGGGCGCTGGTGCAGCAGCACCGCGTGGGGCCTGGCCAGCACGTGCTGGGCGGGCCGCGCCTTCAGGGCGGGGCTCGACCTGCGGAGCGGGCGCGTCAGGCAGCACGCCCTTGATTACCGGGGTCTGCTTGTTGGTGGGCTCTTGCGAGCGGCGCGTCACGGCCGTGGGGTCTTCCACTTCCTCGGCAAGCTTGTAGCTGGCTTCGATGTGGTCCAGGCGCGGGTCGTCGTGCTTGAGGCGTTCCAGGCGGTAGTTGGGGGTTTCCAGCGTCTTGTTGGGCACCATCAGCACGGCCACGCGCTGCTTGAGTTCGATCTTGGCGATCTCGGTGCGCTTTTCGTTGAGCAGGAACGAGGCCACCTCCACCGGCACCTGGCAGTGCACGGCGGCCGTGTTGTCCTTCATCGATTCTTCTTGAATGATGCGCAGGATCTGCAGCGCCGACGATTCGGTGTCGCGGATGTGGCCCGAGCCGCCGCAGCGGGGGCAGGGGATGGACGAGCCTTCGCTCAAGGCGGGCTTCAGGCGCTGGCGGCTCATTTCCATCAGACCGAACTTGCTGATGGTGCCGAACTGCACGCGGGCGCGGTCCTGGCGCAGCGCGTCGCGCAGGCGGTTTTCCACTTCGCGGCGGTTCTTCGACTCTTCCATGTCGATGAAGTCGATCACGATCAGGCCGCCCAGGTCGCGCAGGCGCATCTGGCGGGCCACTTCGTCGGCGGCTTCCAGGTTGGTGCGGGTGGCGGTTTCCTCGATGTCGCCGCCCTTGATGGCGCGGGCCGAGTTCACGTCCACGGACACCAGCGCTTCGGTGTGGTCGATCACGATGGCGCCGCCGGAAGGCAGGCTCACGGTGCGGGCATAGGCCGATTCGATCTGGTGCTCGATCTGGAAGCGGCTGAACAGGGCGGCGTCGTCGCGGTAGCGCTTCACGCGGGCGGCATGCTCGGGCATGACGTGCGCCATGAACTGCTGCGCCTGTTCGTAGATGTCGTCGGTATCGATGAGGATGTCACCGATGTCGTTGTTGAAGTAGTCGCGGATCGCGCGGATCACCAGGCTCGATTCCTGGTAGATCAGGAACGCGCCCCGGCCACCCTTGGCGGCGCCGTCAATGGCGTTCCAGAGCTTGAGCAGGTAGTTCAGGTCCCACTGCAGCTCAGGGGCGGTGCGGCCAATGCCCGCAGTGCGCGCAATGATGGACATGCCGTTGGGGTATTCCAGCTGGTCCATCGCCTCCTTGAGCTCGGCGCGGTCCTCGCCCTCAATGCGGCGCGAGACGCCACCACCTCGGGGGTTGTTGGGCATCAGCACCACATAGCGGCCGGCCAGCGAGATGAAGGTCGTCAGGGCAGCGCCCTTGTTGCCACGCTCTTCCTTTTCGACCTGGACCAGCAGTTCCTGGCCTTCCTTGATGACTTCGTTGATGCGCGCCTGGCTGGGCGACACGCCGGGAGCGAAGTACTGGCGCGAGATTTCCTTGAATGGCAGAAAGCCGTGGCGGTCTTCGCCGTAGTCCACAAAACAGGCTTCCAGCGAGGGCTCGACGCGCGTCACGACGGCCTTGTAGATGTTGCCCTTGCGCTGTTCGCGCCCTTCGATCTCGATTTCGTAGTCGAGGAGTTTTTGTCCATCGACGATGGCCAGGCGCCGTTCTTCGGGCTGCGTGGCGTTGATGAGCATCCGCTTCATGATGCGATTCCTTCAGTGTTTCGCGGACAGCAGCGGTGCAGCCGACCTGACCCACAGGGACGGGCTGCGCGGGCTGCCGCCCACAGTTTCCAAACCAATACAACAAGCTCTACAGGAGCTGTGAATGCCTGGACTGACGCATCGAAACGAAGGGAATTGCCGGGGATGCCAATGATCTGCCGCGCTCTAGCGCAGCATCGTGAGGCAGGGGCGCGTGGATGGGGGCGAGTGGTAGGAGCGCAGTTTTGCTAGCAAAAAAGTAGCTGAATGCGCTTGCTGGCTGGGCGCTGAAGGCGATTTTGAGCATGCAGCCAAAGGCCGCAGCCTCCGCCACAGGGTCTCTATCCATGCCATCAACAACCACATGCTCGCTTTGATCCGCTGGCAGGCTGCGCCCGGGTAGGGAACATCTGCCAGCTTGGGGGATTCCGTATCAGTGTTTCAATCTGTCAGCCCGCCGCGTGGCATGCGGGCCACCACAGGCATCTGGCCTGCAATCTGCGCGCACGACACCCGCTGGCATCGACCTGCCTGCACGGGGCAACGGGCTGTGTGGACTAAACTCCAGACAAATCAACCACTTACATGACAACGCGCAGGTGAAACACATTATAGGGGCCAAACCGCCCGCCGCTCCTGCGGGCCTTCCCGCAGCCCGCATGGTGGAGGTCGATGAAGACTCCGCCGGCCAGCGGCTCGATAACTTTTTGATACGCCACCTGAAGGGCGTGCCCAAGACGCATGTCTACCGCATCATCCGCAGCGGCGAGGTACGCATCAACAAGGGCCGCGCGAGCGCCGACACCCGGGTGGAGGCGGGCGACCTGGTGCGCCTGCCGCCCGTGCGCATCTCCGACAAGGTGGCCGAAAAGGCCGAGCGCCCGGCACCCGCGCGTGAATTCCCCATCCTGCTCGAAGACGAGCACCTGATCGCCCTCGACAAACCTGCGGGCGTAGCGGTGCACGGTGGCAGCGGCGTGAGCTTTGGCGTGATCGAACAGCTGCGCCAGGCGCGCCCGGGTTCCAAATTCCTGGAGCTGGTGCACCGGCTGGACCGCGAGACCTCGGGCATCCTGCTGGTGGCCAAGAAGCGGTCAGCGCTCACTCACCTGCAAGACCAGTTCCGCGAGCGCGAGACGGGCAAGACCTATCTGGCGCTGGTCACCGGCACCTGGCCCGCCAACAAGAAGGTCATCGACCTGCCGCTGCACAAGTACCTACAGGCCGACGGCGAGCGCCGCGTGCGCGTCACCACGGCCGACGACCCGGACGGCATGCGCTCCATCACCCTGGTCAAGGTGCGCAGCACGGCGGCGGCCCGGCCGGAGCAGGGCCTGCCGGCAATGTCGCTGCTAGAGGTGACCATCAAGACCGGCCGCACCCACCAGATCCGTGTGCATCTGGCCAGCCAGGGGCACGCCATCGTGGGCGACGACAAATACGGCGACTTCGACCTCAACAAGCGCCTGCAGAAGCAGGGGATGAAGCGCATGTTTCTGCATGCGTGGCGGTTACAGTTCAACCACCCGGCCTCGGGTGAGCGTGTGCAGCTGATTGCCGAACTGCCCCCCGAGCTGGCCGATTTTGTTGCCCCCGCCTGACGATCCAGCGCGAAGAACCTCCCTCCATGTCTGTCAAAAACTTCCGTCCGCGCCGCTTCGACCTCATCGCCTTTGACTGGGACGGCACCCTGTTCGACTC
>NZ_JBWKZU010000076.1:0-19597 GCF_059424825.1 Acidovorax sp. GW101-11A03
CATCAGCCGAGCCCTGCGTGATGTGCGCGGGCGCCATCTTCTGGTCGGGCATTGGGCGTGTGGTGTTTGGCATTGACGCCGAGCGCCTGCGCGTATTCCGGGGCGAGCGGGCCGAGCAGCGCGACGCCGAGCTGTCGTGCCGCGACGTGTTTGCCGCCTCGCCCCACGCCATCGAATGCATCGGCCCGGCGCTGGTCGAAGAAGCCAGCGCGCCACATATCGGGTTCTGGAAGGTCTGACCCATTCCCGCGCGGGCAGAATCTGCAGCGCACACTCTGCCATCGCCCGTCCCCCATGCCTCGCACCAAAGCCATGACCGAATCCGAAGCCGAAGCCGCCTCCGGCGCGCTGCTCAGCCGCGCCAAACAGGGCCGTGAACGCATCCTGGGCGCCATCCGCGAAGCGGCCATCGCCGAGTTCAGCCGCCATGGGTTCAAAGGGGCATCCACCAAGGCGATTGCTGAGCGCGCGGGCCTGACCAAGCCCCAGCTGCACTACTACATCAGCAGCAAGGAAGAGCTGTATGAAGAGCTGCTGTACTCGGTGCTCAACGGCTGGTCGGGTGCCTTCATCTTTGATGCCAACAGCAACGACCCCAAGACGGTGCTGAGCAACTACGTGCGCAAGAAGCTCGATTACGCGCTGGACAACCCAGGCCTGTCGCGCATCTTCACCACCGAGGTGCTGGGCGGTGGGCGCAATCTGGGCAAATACTGGCCGGTGGCCGTCAAGTCCACGCAGCAGAAGGTGGACCTCATCAACCGCTGGATTGCCGAAGGCCGCATGCGCGCCGTCAACCCCACGCTGCTGCTCATGCAGATCTGGGGCATGACGCAGCACTATGCCGACTACGGCGTGCAGGTGCACATCATGCTGGGCCTGGCGCCCGATGAGCCCATCGACCGCGAGCCCATCGTGCGCGAACTCACCAGCTTTGTGCTGCTGGGCTGCGGCCTCGCACCAGACTAAAGCCCCATGCCCATTTCTGGGCATGGTCTACGCACCAAAGGGTCTGAAGGGCGCGATGCGCACCAGCACGCGGCGCAAATCCGTCGCGATAAGGCCGCGTTGATCCACCACAAAGACGTTTGATGGCTTTTTGTGGCTGGCACAGCCTTTGCAATAGTTTGACCAATCGATCAAATCACATGGTCAAACAATGCAGACAGCCCCTGACACCGCCAGCGCCACCCGCACAGAACACACGTTCGAGCTGATCCTGCAGCGCAGCCAGATGCGCTTGCCCGTTGCCCCCGGCGAGAGCATGGCCGATGTACTGCAGCTCGCTGGCGTGCCGCTGGAAACCCTGTGCGAGCAGGGCGTGTGCGGCACTTGCGTCACCCGCTGGCTGGACGGCGAGCCCGACCACCGCGACAGCTGCCTGAGCGCTGCAGAGCAAGCCACCCACGTCGCCGTGTGCTGCGCACGCAGCCACAGCGCCACGCTCACGCTGGACCTCTAGACCCCACCTCTCCCACCCACCCGAAGGACACCCGCCATGCGCATCCTCGTGATCTATTGCCACCCGGTAGAGACCAGCTACAACGCCGCCCTGCACACCGAGGTGGTGCAGCAATTGCGCGGTGCGGGCCATGAGGTGGACGACTGCGACCTGTACGCCGAGGGCTTTAACCCCGTGATGACCCGCGAGGAGCGCCTGGGCTACCACGAGGTGCCCAGCAACCAGTTGCCCGTGCAGGGCTATGTGGACCGCCTACGCTGGGCCGAGGCGGTGGTGTTCTGCTTTCCCACCTGGTGTTTTGGCATGCCAGCGATGCTCAAAGGATTTTTCGACCGCGTGCTCATGCCCGGAGTGGCCTTTGACATCAGCGACCCACACAACGTCAAGCCCTCGCTCACGCACATCAAGCGCATCTCGGCCGTGGTCACTTACGGGCGCCCGCGCTGGACGGCCCTGTTCATGGGCGACCCGCCGCGCAAGTCCATCACCCGCTACATGCGCCTGCTCACCGGCGGCAAGGCCCGGGTGGACTACCACGCCTACTACCACATGAACGTGGCCACACCGCCCCGGCTGGCGGCCTTCAAGGCCCGCGTGGGCCAGGCGATGGCGCGCTTTGCATAAGACCGATTTCTAAGGGCCACAGCATGCACGCATCCAGCACTCCCGACCACATCCTGCGCGCCCGGCTGCCGCGCTGGCTGCTGCCCGCCGCGTGGCCGCAGCAGGGCCACCAGCCCGTGCTGGCCGATTTGCACCTGGCCCAGGGCCGCATCGTGCAGGTGCTGCCCCATGGCACCCAGCCAGCGCCCCACGGCACGGTGTGGGACGTAGCAGGCGCGCTGGTGCTGCCCGGCCTGGTGGATGCGCACACCCACCTGGACAAGGCCTTCACCCTGCCCCGCATGGGCGTGGTCAAACCCGGCCTGCTGGGCGCCATCGAGGCCATGATGGTGGACCGCCAGGGCTGGACCGAAGCCGACATCCACGCCCGCGCCAGCCGCGCGCTGCAATGGGCCTACGACGCCGGCACCGTGCACCTGCGCACCCACTGCGACTGGTGGGAGCCCGACGCGCAGCCACTGGCCTGGAACGTGTTGCGCGCACTGGCCCACGACTGGGCCGACCGCATCACGCTGGAGCGCGTGAGCCTGATCCCCTTGCACCTGTATACGGACCGCAGCGCCGCCCTGCGACTGGCCGCCACCGTGGCCGCCAGCGGCCCCGGCGCATTGCTGGGCGGCTTTGTGCATTCCACCAACTGGGACCCGCAGGCGCTGCGCCACCTGTTGGAAGCCGCGCAACACCACGGGCTGAACGTGGACCTGCACGTGGACGAAGAACTGCACCCCGGCGCCCAGGGCTTGGCGACCACGGCCGCACTGATCAAGGAGCTACGCTTTGAAGGCCATGTGGTCTGCGGGCACACCTGCGCCCTGGCCGCACAGGACGAGGCCACCGCCCTCGCCACGCTCGACGCCGTCGCGCAAAACCCCATCACGCTGGTCACGCTGCCCATCACCAACCTGCTGCTGCAGGACGCCACCACCGGCCGCACACCGCGCCAGCGGGGCCTGACGCTGGTGAAGGAAGCCCGTGCACGCGGCATCCCGGTGCTGGTGGCCAGCGACAACGTGCAAGACCCGTTCTGCCCTGTGGGCAGCTTCGACCCGCTGGAGGCCCTGGCCACGGGCGTGCTGGCGGCGCAGCTGGATGCACCTTTCGACCAATGGAGCGAATCGCTGTGCCGCGCCGACTGGCTGCGCACAGGCCGCACTGGCACCACCGCGCTGCCCCTGCAGCCTGGCACGGTGGCCGACCTGCTGGTCTTCACCCAGGCCGACCACTGGGGCTTTCCGTCCCGCACGCAAGGCGCGCAGGGCCGCGTGGTACTGCGCCAGGGCCGCGTCGCCAGCGGCCATGCACCAGCCGCCTGGCATGTGCCCACCACTGAATCCGCAAGGAGCCTTGCATGAGCCCCGCATCTGCAGCCGCACCCGCGCCGGGCATCGCCCAGCCCCTGGCCCGCTACGCCGCGTGGCGCCGCGCAGGCGACTTCATCTACCTCAGCGGGATCATCGCCGTGGACCCTGCCGCCAGCCGCATCGTGCGCGGCTATGCCGACATCCCTGACGAAGCCGCCACGCTGATTGGCCGCACGGGCGAGTTCAGCAGCGACATCAAGGAGGGCCCCATCCTCGCGCAGAGCTGGTATGTGCTCGACCGCATCCGCCAAACCATCGAGGCCGCAGGCGGCCAGATGTCCGACGTTTGCAAGCTGGTGCAGTACTTCAAGAACCTGGACCACTTCCCGCAGTACAGCCGCGTGCGCAAGCTGTTCTTCCCCGGCGAGCCCCCCGCATCCACCGTCGTGGAAGTGAGCGGCATGTTGCCCACGCCAGACATCCTGATCGAGGTCGAAGCCACGGCCTATCTGCCACAGCGCTGATCCACCCCCAACACCTTCACGAAAGCCTTTCATGCTGCACGGCTACAACCCGCCCCACCGCTACCTGCCCTACCTGAGCTGGACCGAGATCGCCGACCTGCCGGACAAGGAGAACACCGTCATCGTGCTGCCCACGGGCGCCACCGAGCAGCACGGCCCGCACCTGCCCTGTGCGGTGGACACCGTCATCAGCGCAGGCGTGGTGGGCCATGCACTGGCGCGCCTGCCGGATGATGTGCCCGCGTTTGCGATGGCCCCCATCACCTACGGCAAGTCCGAAGAGCACCTGCACTTCCCGGGTACCGTCACGCTGAGCGGCGAGACCCTGCTGGCCACCATGAACGAGGTGGGCGAGTCGGTCTACCGCGCGGGTTTTCGCAAGCTGCTGTTCGTCAACGGCCACGGCGGCCAGCCGCAGGTGATGGAGATGTGCGCGCGCGAGCTGCGCCTGCGCCATGGCGACTTCATCGTGGTGCCCAGCTTCACCTGGCGTGTGCCGCATGTGGCGGGCAAGTTCCTCTCCGACAAGGAAAAACGCCTGGCCATGCACGCGGGCCACGGCGAAACCGCACTGATGCTGGCCCTGGCCCCCGACACCGTGCACATGGAGCGCGCGGTGGTCAACTACCCGCCCGTATTTGATTCGCCCCTGCTCTCGCCCGACGGCCGCCCCGCCTGCGCCTGGAGTGCCCGTGACTTTGGCCCCAGCGGAATCATTGGCGACCCACTGCCCGCCACGGCCGAGCAGGGCCACGCCATCCTCGAATCGCTGGCCGTGAGCTGGGCCGCCGCCATCACCGAACTGCACAAGCTGCAGTGGGCACCGCGCGCTGAGCCCACCTGGGGCCGCGCCCAACACACCGGCCACATCGAGCACCCGTCCGCACTGGCCTGAAACCTGCGAACGCCACCGCAAATCCTTTTCGCTTTTCCCTTCGTTATCCCTTCGTTCCACCTCCACCACCCTACCGGAGTACCACCATGATGAAGACCGCCTCCCGCCTTTCCAAAATTGGTGCAGCCGCGCTGCTCGCTGTTGGTGCCGTCGGCACCATGCAGGCCCACGCGCAGGAAAAGTTCACCTACATGACCAACTGGTACGCGCAGGCCGAGCATGGCGGCTTCTACCAGGCGGTGGCCACGGGCCTGTACAAAAAATACGGGCTGGACGTGACCATCAAGATGGGCGGCCCACAGGTCAACATCGTGCAGATGATGGCCGCTGGCCAGGCCGAATGCGTGATGGGGTCGAGCGACCTGCAGATGATCCAGATGCGTGAAGGCGGCGTGCCCGTGGTCAACGTGGCGGCCGTGTTCCAGAAGGACCCGCAGGTACTCATCGCGCACGAGGACGTGAAGAAATTCGAAGACCTCAAGGGCAAGACCATCCTGATCGCATCGTCGGCCCAGCGCGGCTACTGGCCCTGGCTCAAGGCCAAGTACGGCTTCACCGATTCGCAGACCCGCCCCTACACCTTCAACATCCAGCCCTTCGTGGCCGACAAGAACACCGCCCAGCAGGGCTACCTGACATCCGAGCCGTTTGCGATTGCCAAGGCGGGCGTCAAGGCCAACACGCTGATGTTCAGCGACCAGGGCTACCCCGCCTACGCCACCACCATCTCGTGCATGGAAAAGACAGTGAAGGACCGCAGCGCCGCCGTGGCCTCGTTCGTGAAGGCGTCGATGGAAGGCTGGAAGAGCTACCTGGCCGACCCGGCCCCCGCCAACGCGCTCATCAAGAAAGACAACCCCAACATGAGCGACGAGCAGCTCGCCTACAGCGTGGCCAAGCTCAAGGAAATGGGCATGGCCACGGGTGGTGACGCAGCCACCATGGGCATCGGCATCATGACCGACGCACGCGCCAAGGCCAGCTACGACTTCCTGGTAGACGCCAAGCTCATCGACCCTGCCAAGGTGAAGCTGGCCGAGACCTACACCACGTCGTTCGTCAAAGACCTCAAGGTTCTTCCTTGACACCCCCTGAGTCGCTTCGCGCCTTCCCCCAAGGGGGACAACGCCCTCGCTGCGGGGCGGCCCTTGCTCGGCGTTCGCTGGCTCGGGCCGCGCCAGTTTCCAGCGACTGGCGCCAAGCCAAGCGCTACGACAGATAAGCCCCATCGCCCTGACACAGCGGCCAGCCTCCCCGGCCACATCCATCGAAAGGCACCACCATGTCCATTCCCGCTGCCTCGCCACCTCTGGCACCCGCGCCGCGCCCCACGCCCGCCGTGGAGGTGCTCTCGGCCGAAAAAACCTACCCCAATGGCACCCAGGCCCTGCTGCCGGTGGACCTGACCATTGAGGAAGGCGAATTCGTCACCCTGCTCGGCCCCTCGGGCTGCGGCAAGAGCACGCTACTGAAAATGGTGGCGGGGCTGCTGGAGCCCACCGACGGCCGCCTGCACCTGTGGCGCAAGCCCGTGGCGCAGCTGGACGAAAGCGGCAAGAAGATGGCCTTTGTCTTCCAGTCGCCCACGCTCATGCCCTGGGCCAGTGTGCAGACCAATGTGCGCCTGCCGCTGGACCTGGCGGGCGTGCCTCGCGCCGAAGCCGATGCGCGCGTGACCGAAGCGCTGGCACTGGTGGGCTTGTCCAAGTTTGCCAACGCCCTGCCTCGTGCGCTGTCGGGCGGCATGCAGATGCGCGTATCGATCGCGCGCGGCCTGGTCACCCAGCCCGACCTGCTGTTGATGGATGAGCCCTTTGGCGCACTGGATGAAATCACTCGCCACAAGCTCGACGCCGACCTGCTCGACTTGTGGCGCAAGAAAAAACTCACCGTGATCTTTGTGACGCACTCGATCCACGAGGCGGTGTTCCTCTCCAGCCGCGTGGTCATGATGGCCGCACGCCCCGGTCGCGTGGTCGAAGAGTTCCGCATCGACGCGCCCTACCCCCGCACGGCCGACTTCATGGTGTCGCCCGAATTCAGCCGCTACGCCCAGCTGCTGCAGGACAGCCTGCTGCGCGCCAGCGTGGACACCGAGGAGACCGTGGCATGAGCCCCCCCTTCCCTTCCGCACCGATGGCGTCGCCCGTGGTCACCGCGCCCCTCGCAGCCACGCCGCGCTCGGCACCTGCGCCAGCGGGCGCCGCTGCCAAGGCGGCCACCAAGGCCACACCCAAGCGCCCGCCACTCATGGCCCAGCCCCGCGTGCAGCGCGTGGTCTACCCCGTGCTGGTTGGCCTGGTGCTGATCGCACTGTGGCAGGGGCTGGTCACAGCCATGGAGCTGCCGCCCTACCTGGTGCCCTCGCCCATCCTGATGATGAAGACGCTGTTCACCGACTGGGCCGCACTGGGCGGCTCGCTGTGGGTCACCGTCAAGATCACGGTGCTGGCCTTCATGGTAGCCACGGTGGCCGGCGTGCTGATCTCGTTCCTGTTTGTGCAGAGCAAACGCATCGAGACCGCACTCTTCCCCTACGCCGTGCTGCTGCAGGTCACGCCCATTGTGGCCGTGGCGCCGCTCATCATCATCTGGGTGAAGGACCCAACGGCGTCGATGGTGATCTGCGCCGCACTGGTCGCCCTGTTCCCCATCATCAGCAACACCACACTGGGTCTGCGCAGTGTGGAGCCGGATCTGCAAAGCTACTTCCAGCTCAACCGCGCCACGCGGCTGCAGACCTTGCTGCGCCTGCGCATCCCCAGCGCACTGCCCTACTTCTTTGGCGGGCTGCGCATCTCCAGTGGCCTGGCGCTCATCGGCGCTGTGGTGGCGGAGTTTGTGGCGGGCACCGGGGGCCAGGGTGCGGGGCTGGCGTACCAGATTTTGCAGGCGGGCTTCCAGCTCAACATCCCGCGCATGTTTGCTGCGCTGCTGTTGATCTCGCTCACCGGCGTCGCGCTTTTTGTGCTGATGGCATGGCTCACCCGTGTCGCCCTGGGCGGCTGGCACGCCAGCGAAAACAGCATGGACTAACCCCCTGAGTCGCTGCGCGCCTTCCCCCAAGGGGACGCCGCCCCTGCGGCGGGGCGGCCCTTGCACGGCGGCGCTGGTAAGGCACCGCGCGTTCGACGCCTTGGGGTGGCGCGTGACGCTTTGAACCACCGAGCCATCCCTCCACGATAACCGCCCTGCTCGATCACGCGCGGCACGGGCTTCCTTTTGCCAAAAACGGCCGCCAGCGGCCAAGGAGATACCGACATGACCACCACCGCCCAACAACTGCCCGACCTGCTGCCCGGCCTCGACTGGATCGCCGACCCGCTGCGTGTGGGCCGCCTCTCGCAGGACTTTGCCTGGTTCAGCCCCGTGCTCAAGCGCGACCTGGCGGGTAAGCGCGGTGACATCGCCGTGCGCCCGCGCACCGAAGCAGAAATCCGCCAGGTGGTGGCCGCCTGCGCCAGCGCGGGCATTCCCCTCACTGTGCGCGGCAGCGGCACCGGCAACTACGGGCAAAGCACGCCGCTGCACGGTGGCGTGATCCTGGACCTGTCGGGCTACAACGCCTTTGGCTGGGTGCGCGGCGGTGTGGGCCGCGCGCAGTCGGGCATCCGGCTGGCAGACTTTGATGCGCAGGCCAAGCCCCATGGGCAAGAGCTGCGCTGGCTGCCCAGCACCTACCGCAGCGCCACGCTGGGCGGGCTGTTTGGCGGCGGCTTTGGGGGGGCAGGCTCCATCAACCACGGCCCGCTGGCCGCGCCTGGCAATGTGCTGGCCGTGCGCGCGATGACGGTGGAGCCCGAGCCGCAGGTCATCGAACTGCGCGGCCCCGAGGCCATGCTGCTGCACCACACCTACGGCACCAATGGCATCGTGCTGGAGCTGGAAGTGGCCCTGACTCCTGCCGTGGAGTGGACCGAATGCATCGCCACCTTCGAGCAGTTCGACGCTGCGCTGGAGTTTGCCGACCGCTTTGGCAGTGCACCCGGGCTGGAGAAAAAAGAGGTGTGTTTTGTGGCCGCCCCCATCCCGCAGTACTTCACCAGCCTGGCCGAGCACCTACCCCCCAATCAGCATGCCGTGCTGCTGCTGGTGGCTCCGCACTCCGAGGCCGGCATGCGCGACATGGTGGCGCAACACGGCGGCCAGGTCACCTACCGCAAGACGGCCGACGAAGTGGCCAGCAGCCACAAGACGCTGCTCGAATACACCTGGAACCACACCACCCTGCACGCCCTCAAGGTGGACAAGGGCCTGACCTATATCCAGAGCGGCTTCAATCCCATGCACCGCCTCAAGCAGGTGAAGGCGCTGGAGGCCGCGCTGAAGGGCGAGGTGATGATGCACCTGGAATTCTTGCGCACCAAGGAAGGCGCCTTCAACTGCAGCGGCCTGCAGATCATCCGCTACACCACCGAAGAGCGCCTGAACCAGATCATGCAGATCTACCGCGACCACGGCGTGCAGATCAACAACCCGCACGTGTACATCGTGGAAGACGGCAAGCAGAACAACCTGGACCCCGCCGTGGTGGGCATGAAGCGCCGCTTTGACCCCCAGGGCCTGCTCAACCCCGGCAAGTTGCGCAGCTGGTATGCGGCCGGGTCCACAGCCCCCGCGCAGCCCCCCGTACGCCAAACAGCGTAGGAAACGCGGGTACCGCCTATTACTCCCACAGGCCTCTACCGCCCGCCTGCAGGGCATAATCAGCTACTTATTTAGTAGCAAATCATCACCCCATGCCTTGGCACGCCCGCCTTCAGCTCGACTACACGGCAGAACACAATGCCCGCACCGTCGCCCGCTACGAGCACAACGGGCCGCTGCGCATCCTGCAAAGCCTGTACCCCGAGGGCGACGCCATCTGCCACAACGTGCTGGTGCACCCGCCCGGCGGTCTGGTGGGCGGCGACACGCTGGACATCACCACCACCGTGGGCCCCGGCGCCCACGGCCTGGTCACCACGCCCGGCGCCACGCGCTTTTACCGCTCCACCGGCCCGCTGGCGCTGCAGCGCAGCCACCTCACCCTGGCCGAAGGCGCACGCCTGGAATGGCTGCCGCTGGAGGCCCTGTGCTACAGCGCCTGCCACGCTGAAAACCACCTCACGCTGAACCTCGCCCCCGGCGCCGAATGCATCGCCTGGGACGTGACGGCGCTGGGCCTGCCGCACGCGGGCCAGCCGTTTGAACAAGGCCGCTTCACCCAGCACCTGGAAGTGCCCGGCCTGTGGCTGGAGCGCGGCGTGATCGACGCCGCCGATGACCGGCTGCTGAGCAGCCCCTTGGGCTTGGCGGGCCACCGCTGCATGGCCAGCATGTTCTTTGCCGCAGGCACTTCCCTCGACCGCACGCGCCGCGACGCTGCGCTGGACGCGGCCCGTGCAGTGGTGGATCAACACCCCCAGGTCAAAGCCACCGCAGGCGCCACCAGCCCCAACGACCGCATGGTGGTGGTACGCGTGCTGGCGCCGCAGGTGGAGCCTGCAATGAAGCTGCTCAAGGCGGTGCGGGTGGCTTGGCGGGAGGTGCTGTGGGAGCTAGAGGGGGAGGCGCCTAGGATTTGGGCGATGTAGGTGGGCCGCGTGAGGCGGCGCATGTGGCCGACGACAATCCGGTTGAATTGAAAGGTTGTATGGACGCCCTTTTTGAACTCATCACGATGCTGGCGCTTCACTGGCGCATTGGACTCGCGGTGCTTGCTGCGCTGATCTCAGCCGTTTTGTTGGCTACCAACATCAGTTGGTTCTCAGGGTGGTACGGCGTGGTGCTGGTGATATTCAGCTTTGGCGCAGGGTTGATTTGGGAAAGCATCCCCAGGGATTGATTTCGACAGCCGATGATTTCCCGCCTCCGCGCCGGGATTGGCATCTACTGCCGAAAACTCCCCTTCTGCCTGACCATCTGTTTAAGGTTCTTGAGCTTTCGAGGGGCACGTTCAGTCCACATGATTTCCGCCCCATCTCTCAGCTCTTCGTAGATAGGCAGGACATCGGTGACACCCACCAACTTCCATTGAACAGGTACACCTTCGGATCCACCGCTGTAGGGTTTCGAGTTCTCGCGAGCAACCGCCAGCCCCTTTTTATAGGCTTCATCAAGGTTCGACGCACATACAAGAACGGTGTTTTCCCAGGACAGAAATCGAGCTTCATCATCGTCTTTTCTGTCGTCATTCAATTCCACGAAGCGCTGCAGGTAAGAAACCAAATACCAGCCTACCGGTGAAAGGTTCTTGTCGTATGTCATGCAAGGATTCTCATGAATGTGGCCCGGGCCAAACAGGAACCAGCCGCTCAAAAGAGGCATTGAGCAGCTGGCTTTTCCTAGATTCAACGGTGGCACGATTCACAGCCAACCTCTCGGAATCTGCTTTTAGTTTGATCGAAGTCCGGCTGGCTGAGCTAATTCAGGCTGACGCCACCGTTGGCACCCTCAACAACCCATCCGCCTTGAACATCCCCCGAATCCCCCGCACCGCCTGCCGAATCCGCGCCTCGTTCTCGATCAACGCAAAGCGCACATACTCATCCCCCTGGTCGCCAAAGCCAATGCCCGGCGACACGCACACCTTGGCCTTGTCCAACAGCTGCCGCGCAAACTCCAGCGACCCCAGAGCGCGATACGGCTCGGGGATGCGGGCCCAGATGTACATGCTGGCCTTGGGGCAGTCCACGGCCCAGCCAGATTCGGTGAGGCCCTTGTAGAGCACGTCGCGGCGGCGCTGGTACTGGGCGGCGATGTCTTTCACGCACTGCTGGTCGCCCTCCAGCGCGGCAATCGCAGCCACCTGCAGGGGCGTGAAGGTGCCGTAGTCGTGGTAGCTCTTGATGCGGGCAAGCGCCGCCACCAGGTCGGGGTTGCCCACCATGAAGCCCACGCGCCAGCCGGCCATGTTGTAGCTTTTGCTCAGAGTGAAAAACTCCACCGCCACATCCTTGGCGCCGGGCACTTCCATGATGCTGGGGGCGCGGTAGCCGTCGTACACGATGTCGGCGTAGGCCAGGTCGTGCACCACCAGGATGTCGTGCTTCTTGGCCAGGGCGATCACGCGCTCGAAGAAGCCCAGCTCCACACACTGCGCGGTGGGGTTGCTGGGAAAGCCAAAGATCATCATCTTGGGCTTGGGGTAGCTGCCGCGGATGGCCTTTTCCAGCTCGGCAAAAAAGTCCACATCGGGCGCCACGGGCACGCTGCGGATGTCGGCCCCGGCAATCACCGCGCCGTAAATGTGGATGGGGTAGCTCGGGTCGGGCACCAGCACGGTGTCGCCCCGGTCCAACGTGGCCAGCATCAGATGGGCCAGGCCTTCCTTGGAGCCGATGGTGACGATGGCCTCGGTGTCGGGGTTGATGTCCACCGCGTAGCGATCTTTGTACCAGTGGCTGATGGCGCGGCGCAGGCGGGGGATGCCTTTGCTGGCGCTGTAGCCGTGGGTGTCGGGCCGCTGGGCCACTTCGGTGAGCTTGGCGACGATGTGCGGCGGCGTGGCCCCGTCGGGGTTGCCCATGCTCATGTCGATGATGTCTTCGCCCCGACGGCGGGCCGCGAGCTTGAGCTCGGCCGTGATGTTGAAGACGTAGGGGGGGAGACGATCGATGCGCGCAAAACGGCGCTTGCCCTGCGATGCAGACATGCGGTGTGACTTTCACGTAAGCGCCCGGAACCGTCCGAGCGACGTGGCTGGCAGAAAGGCCAGCCCGCAGCCAATGTAACGCACAAGACAGCGCGAGCCCGCCAACCTGCGCGCGGCTGTCGCAAAGCCGCTACAGAGCGGCCGACCCGTGGGGTTGGGCTATGCGGTGGCCGAGGCGCGTGCGGCCGTTGCCTTTTCGGTGCCCATCGACCACGCAAAAATGGCCACGCCACCCAGGCCCAGCACCACCCCCACCCAGCCGGTGGACGTCCAGCCCATGCCTGCCGAAATCGCCACGCCACCCAGCCAGGCGCCGAGCGCGTTGGCGGCATTGAAGGCCGAGTGGTTGAGCGCGGCGGCCAGGGTCTGTGCGTCGCCCGCCACGTCCATCAGGCGGATCTGCAGCGCGGGGCCAATGGCCACCACGGTGCCCAAGAGGAACGTGGCCAGCGCGGCGATGGCGGGGTGGTGTGCGGCGGGCACAAACAGCGCCATCACCACGATGGACCACAGCAGCACCTTGCCGATGGCGGGCATGAGCGCCTTGTCGGCCATGCGCGAGCCCACCAGGTTGCCCGCCACCATGCCCAGGCCAAACAGCGACAGCACAAACGGCATGAGTGCAGGCGGCATGCCCGCCACCTCCAGCAAGGTGGGCTTGATGTAGCTGAACACCGCAAACATGCCGCCAAAACCAATGGCCCCGATGCCCAGCGTGAACCACACCTGCTTGCGCGCCAGCGCGCCCAGCTCACGCAGCGGGCTGGCGCCGTGCGATGCGGGCATGGCGGGCACCCACAGGCGCACCATGACGACGGCGGCCACGGCAATGAGCCCCACAAACACAAAGGCCGCACGCCAGCCAAACGCCTCGCCCAGCGCGGCGGCTATGGGCACGCCCACCAGCGTGGCAGTGGTCAGCCCCAGCATGACCCAGCCCACGGCGCGTGCGCGGCGGCCGGGCGGGGCCAGCGCTGCGGCCACCAGTGCGGCCACGCCAAAGTAGGTGCCATGGGGAAGACCGGTAAACAACCGCATGGCAGTGAGCGAGCCATAGCCCGGCGCCAGCGCCGATGCGAAATTGCCCAGCGCATACACCACCATCAGCGCCATGAGCAGCGCGCGCCGCCCCCAGTGGGCGCACAGCACGGCCAGCACGGGTGCACCCACCACCACGCCCAGGGCATAGGCGCTGATGACGTGGCCCGCCTGCGGAATGCTCACGCCAATGTCGCGCGCCACCTCGGGCAGCAGGCCCATGATGACGAACTCGCCGGTGCCGATGGAGAAACCGCCCACCCCCAGGGCCAGCACGGCGCGCACCAGGGTGCGGTCGTCGGTGGGGGTGGAATCGATGGGCGTGGAGGACAGGGGCGCAGTCATGGCAAGGGCAACAACAGGGGCAAGCCGCTGCGGCAGATGATGGCGCAGCGCAAGAATCAGTAAGGGTTCTGGGGCGGGAACGGGCCCAAAGAAGAAACGCAGTTACGGGGGTAAACCCGAATTTGGTAACCATAACATGCCCTGCGCGGACTTGCTGGCGCGGGGGCATGCCTTGCACTGAACACATGCCCACCACCAGGGCTGTTAGGCTGACTCCTCCTTACTCGCCCCCTCCCCCTTTTTTGCAAGGACAGCCAATGAGCATCCGCCCGAGCACAGCAGACACCATCGCCCGCACCGTCCAGGTGCTGGCCTTCGACATCTTTGGCACCGTGGTGGACTGGCACGGCAGCATCGTGCGCGAGATGCAGGCGCTGTACCCGGCGGTGGATGGCGATGCGTTTGCGCTGGCCTGGCGCGCGGGCTACCAACCCGCCATGGCGCAGGTGATGCGGGGCGAACGGGGCTGGACGCTGGTGGACGACCTGCACCGCAGCATCCTTGACGAGATCCTGCCGCGCTTTGGACTGGCGCACCTGCCCGAGGCCGAGCGCCGCCACCTCAACCGCGTGTGGCACCGGCTGGATGCCTGGCCCGACAGCGTGGAGGGGCTGACGCGGCTAAAAAGGCGCTTCACCATCACCACACTGTCGAACGGCAACATCGGGCTGCTGACCAACATGGCCAAGCACGCCGGTCTGCCGTGGGACTGTGTGCTGAGCGCCGAGGTCTTCAAGGCCTACAAGCCCCACCCCGACACCTACCTGGGCGTGGCCCGCGTGTTTGATGTGCCGCCCGAGCAGGTGGCGCTGGTGGCCACCCACCATGACGACCTGGCCGCCGCGCGGGCCTGCGGCCTGCGCACCGCCTACGTCGAGCGTCCCCTGGAGCTGGGTGCAGCCCGGCCCAAGGACGGCACGCCACAGCCGGGCAACGATCTGCACGCCAAAGACCTGAACGATCTGGCGCAGATGCTGGGCTGTTGAATGTGCCCCGGGGCACACCCGCGCCGGTCAGTGCGCTACCAATAGCTGCACAAACATCTGCACCTTGGCATGGCATTCGGCGCTGATGGAGGTGAACTCCAGCCCGGCCACCCACTCGTCGCCCTCTGGCTTGAGGGTGATGACCCGCGCATACACATCGGCCACGCGGTAGTCCACCAGCGGCAGCTCAAACTCCAGCTTGACCTCGCTGTGCGGCTCCAGCGGCTCGATCAGCTCGACCAGCAGGCCGTGGTAGCCGATGTCGCGGATGGCGCCGTGCACGATGTGGGGCACCACGATCTTGTCCTGCATACGCTGGCACAGGCAGGGCAGGCGTGCGTCCACGCGGTGGCTGCGGCGAAACTCCTGGCGCGGCACCTTGAGCTTGTGCGAGGGAATGGCGATCAGCTCGCGCAGGCTCACAGGCTGCGTGCGGCCTTTGACATAGACCTGCATCGGCGCCGACGCGGACACCAGGCCCCAGCAGCGCTGGTAGGTGGAGTCGCTGATGAGCACCTGGCCACGCAGGCTCAGTGCCTCGATGCGCGAGGCCAGGTTGACGGCCTCGCCGATCACGGTGTATTCCGAGTACACGTCCGAGCCAAAACGCCCCGCCATCACCGTGCCCGTGTTCACGCCAATGCCCAGAAACACCTCGGGCAGCCGCTCGCGCAGGTGCGCCAGGTTCAGCTCGCGCATGGCGATCTGCATCTCTACGGCGCAGAGCAGTGCGCGGTCCACATCGTCGTCGCGCGCCACGGGTGCGCCGAACAGCACCATGATCGAGTCGCCCATGAACTTGTCGATGCTGCCCTGGTACTTGAACACCACTTCGGACAGCCGCGCCAGGCAGCGGTTGAGCGCCGCAATGACCACGGCTGCGGGCTGAGAGCCCGACAGCGCGGTGAACCCGCGCAGGTCAGCCAGCAGGATGGTGACCTCGCGCGGCACCACGTCCAGGCCCTCGCTGGCCCCGCCATCGGGGCTTTGCATGCCGTGCAGGATGCTGGCCATCTCGGCCTGCGCCGCGTCGGAAAGGGTCGTCCCGGTCTCGCGCTCGATCAGCGACTGCAGGCGGCGCACGGCGTCGTGGTGGAATTCTTTGTGCATGGCGCGAGGGAGGTGGGGAGTGTGTTGGTATGGGGGCATCACGGGCCTCCTGCCAGCCAGAATAGGCGCCGCCCACCGGCTGGTCAACCGGTGAAAACACCCCGGGGCCGCGCGACGGAAGCTAACTTGGCGCGCCCCTTCCCCCAACCCGCTCCCGCAGGGGGAGAGGGGAAAGACCCGGCACTGCGAGCCATGGAAACAGAGGCGGCCAACCCAAGGGCGAATGGGCTGAAGCGCCAAATACAAGGTTTTTTGGCCTCTACCGCGCGACCATCATGTCCCAATAGCTATCAAATCAATAGCACTCTCCATACTCACCCGCTCCGAGCCCGCCGCGCCGCCCGGCACCACCATCTGATCGATCACGCCAAACGGCCCAGGCTGGCCCTGCCCGTCCAGCGCCACCATGCGCACCCGCTCGCCAAAGCGCAGAAACGGTGTGTGCGGCGCGCCGTCGGCCAGCGCCTCGACCATGCGGCGCTCGGCGATGCAGGACGAGCCCACGGTCACATCCGCATTCGACACGGTGCCCGAGCCGATCAGGGTGCCTGCCGACAGCCTGCGCGTGCGCGCTGCATGGGCGATCAACTGGCCGAAGTCAAAGTGCATGGCACCGCCGTGCGGGTGGCCAAACCATTCGCCGTTGCGCTGCGTCTGCAGCCGCAGGTGCACGCGGCCGCCGGTCCACGCTGCGCCCAGTTCGTCGGGCGTGACGGCGATGGGCGCGAATGCGGTGGAGGGCTTGGCCTGCACAAAGCCGAAGCCGCTTTTGGCCTCGCGCGGGCCGAAGGCGCGCAGGCTCCAGTCGTTGATGAGCACGATGAGGCGCACATGCTGCAGCGCAGCTTCAGCGGTGACGCCCATGGGGGTCTCACTGAGCACCACGCCAAATTCGCCCTCGAAGTCGATCTGGTCGGCTTCGGACGGCAGGGCCACATCGTCGTGTGGACCCAGAAAGTCGTCGGCCGCGCCCTGGTACATGAGCGGGATGGTCTCGAAGTCGGCCACCGGCGGCACCTTGAAGGCGCGTTCCATGAGGTGACCGTGGTTCAGAAAGGCCGAGCCGTCCAGCCACTGCCAGGTGCGCGGCAAAGGGGCCAGACACTGGCGCGCATCAAAGGGCATGGCGCCCGGGGCGGGGGGCACGTTCACGGTGCGGGCCAGGTCGTGCAGCGCGGGCTCCACCACGCTCCAGCGCTCCAAGGCATCGAGCAGCGTAGGGGCCACCGGGCTGGCATCGATGCAACGGCGGGCATCGGCCGACACGACCACCAGGCGGCCATCGCGCTGGCCGTTTCGCAGTGTCGCGAGTTTCATGGCGCCACTCCGACCGCAGGCTGCAGCGGCAGCACCGGGTCAAAAATGGCCACGGCCCGCGTCCAGCCCGCAGAGGCGCCGCGCACCTTGACCGGAAAGCACGAGATATAGAAGCCGCTGGCGGGCAGCGCCTCCAGGTTGTGCAGTTTTTCGAGGTGGCAGTAGCCAATGTCGCGCCCGGCCTTGTGGCCCTCCCAGATCAGCGATGCGTCGCCGCTTTCGGCATAGCGCTGCGCGGTATAGGCGAAGGGGGCGTCCCAGCTCCAGGCGTCGGTGCCGGTCAGGCGCACGCCGCGCTCCAGCAGGTACATGGTGGCCTCGTAGCCCATGCCGCAACCCGCGCGCGTGTAGCCCGCCGTGCCGTAGGCGCTGCCAGCGCGGGTGTTGACCACCACGATCTGCAGCGGCTGCAGCGTGTGGCCGATGCGTGCGAGTTCGGCCTCCACATCGGCGGCCTGCACCACGTAGCCGTCGGGCAGGTGCCGAAAGTCCAGCTTCACGCCGGGCTGGAAGCACCAGTTCAGGTCCACCTCGTCGATGGACAGCGCGCGCTGGCCGCCGTCCATGGTGGAGGCGAAGTGGTAGGGCGCGTCCAGGTGGGTGCCGTTGTGGGTGTTGAGCTGCACGTCCTCCACCGCCCAGGATTCACCGTCGGGCAGGTCTTCCTTCTGGAGGCCTGGAAAGAACTGCGCCAGGTCCGCAAAGCTCATCTGGTGGTCGATGTAACGGATGCGCGGGCCCAGGCCCGGCGGGTCGGAGACAACATCGTTTTCAAGGTGCATCGAGATATCGACGATGCGGCGCGCAGGTGCGGCGAGCGTGGTGGTCATGGCGGGGTCGCGTGGAAAGGTCGAAACCAGGCAATCAGGATTCGGCCGTGAAGCCGGTCTGCTTGATGAGGCCGCGCCACTGGTCGGCATCGGCCTTGAGCATCTGCGCCAGTTGCGCGGCGGTGGAGGGCTTGACCTCCAGGCCGTACTGCTTGCCGTACTCCACCACCTCGGGCTGGCTCAATGCGGCCTGCAGGGCATCGGATGCGCGCTTGATGGTCTCGGGCGTGGCCTTGCCGGGCAGGAAGAAGCCGTACCACTCGCTGACCTTGAGCGGGTAGCCCAGCTCCGTCAGCGTGGGCACCTGCGGCAGGAACGGTGAGCGCTTGCTGCCCGCAATGGCCAGCACCCGCAGCTTGCCGCCCTTGCCATGCTGCAGGTAGTCGCCAATTGGCCCCCAGAACGCGGGAATCTGCCCGCCCAGCAGGTCTTGCATGCCGGGCACCGTGCCCCGGTAGGCGATGTGGCGCATGTCGATCTTGCTGAACTGCCCCAGCAGCACGCCCACCATGTGCGGCATGGAGCCCGCACCGGGGCTGCCGTAGTTGGCGCTGCCGGGGTTGGCGCGCATCCAGTCCAGCAGGTCGGCCAGCGTGCGCACGCTGTCGGGCACGCCGGGGCCCACGGCCAGGCCGTGGTCGAACATGGCGCCCAGTGACACGGGCGCCACGTCGTCGAGCGTGTAGCGCAGCTTGGGGTAGGTGTAGGGGTAGATGGACAGCATGGACGACGGCGTGATGAGCAGGCTGGTGCCATCGGCCGGGCTGTCGCGCAGGTTGAGGATGCCGATCTGCCCGCCTGCGCCGGGCTTGTTGTCCACCACCAAGGATGCTGCGTAGTGGCCGCGCATGCGGTCGCCCACACGGCGCGCCAGCGCATCGGCCGTGCCCCCGGCCGGAAAGCCCGAGATGATGCGCGCCATGTCGGGCATGGCGTCCTTGCCCGCCTGCGCCCAGGCGGCAGGAGCACCGCCCAGGGTGGGCAGCAGGGCGGCAGAAAGCTGGGTAAAACAGCGGCGGGTGATCATGGTGTCTGTCTCCGGTTGGATTGGATGGAATTTGCAGCGAAGCCCCGCAAGCCCTGCATGAGCTGGCCTGCAGCGGGTGGCATGAAAAATTATACGAACGTACAAATTCAAATCGACTGGGGTTTGTACGAGTGTTCAATAAATTTATACAGCCGTATAAAACAGCCTATGCCCAAATCCCGCTCCACCCCCCAGACTGCGGCCGCCGTGCCCGCAGCCCCTGCCGCGAAAGCCCCGGCGCGCAAGCGTGCTGTGGCCCGCAGCGCCACCAGCGAAGAAGAACTCGCCCCCAACCGCCAGGCCAACATCCTGCAGGCGGCCGAGCGGCTGTTTGCCACGCGCGGTTTTCATGGCGTGTCGATCCGCGACATTGCGGACGAGGCCGGTGTGCCGCTGGCGCTGGTGGGCTACTACTACGGCCCCAAGCTCTCGCTGTACCACGCCATCTTCCGCGCGCATGCGGGCTACATCGATGTGCGGCTCAAGTCGCTGGCCGATGCCC